>NZ_JAQIHG010000009.1:0-93411 GCF_035916735.1 Acinetobacter minutum | reverse complement strand
GTTGATGAGCACGTACGTAAGAGCCATCAATAAAAATCCACTCCATATCAGGGTGTGATGCTAATAATTTGAATAATTTAAGCAACTTACCACTGCTTGACCAACGATTAAAACGTTTGAAAATAGAGTTTGACTGACCAAAATAGGAAGGAATATCTCGCCACGGGCAGCCTGTTCTAATTCTATAGAGAATAGCTTCAATAAAATTACGTAAATTTGAGTTGTGATGAATAGATAAATTACGCAAAATAGCTTTCAACTTTTGCCAGTGTTGATCTGTCAGCATGGTACGAGGCATAGCGAATAGTGAAATTGGGTTTGGCGATTTGATTTTACTACTTCGCTATTTTTTTAAGCTAAAAATGTCAACACACCCTAATAAAATTGTAAAATCCTTGACTTTGCAGTCACCAACACAAGTCGCCCATCTGCCCGTTCAGCGGTATAAATGATTGCACAATGTATCGCTCAGATATGTGTCACCGCTGACACGTTTATCGTTTATTAGGATTATATGGCTGGTTGTCTAACCAGTATTGAGGAACCCGATATGCCACAATACAAAGCGCCCTTACGTGACATGCAGTTTGTTTTGCATGAACTTTTAGATGCTCAAGCACACTATGCCAAACTCCCGGCATTTCAGGACAACGTAAGCCGTGAGTTGGTCGATCAATACTTAGAGGCTGCCGCAGATTTCTGTGAAAATGAACTTTCCCCACTCAATCAGATTGGCGATCAGCAAGGCTGCCAGTGGAATGATGGCATTGTAACCACGCCAACTGGCTTTAAAGAAGCCTACCAGAAATATATTGAACTGGGCTTTCCTTCTCTCTCCGGCAATGAAGAATATGGCGGGCAAGCTTTACCCAACTCGCTCGGCACCGTGATTTCCGAAATGGTGGGCAGTGCCAACTGGGCTTGGAGTATGTATCCGGGATTATCGCATGGTGCCATGCGCACACTCGAACATCACGGTTCGCAACAACAAAAAAACACCTACTTGCCTAAACTGGTTTCTGGAGAATGGACTGGCACCATGTGCTTGACGGAATCCCATGCCGGATCTGATCTCGGAATTATTCGCACCAAAGCCGAGCCGAATGCCGATGGCAGTTATGCAATTTCCGGGGAGAAAATCTTTATTTCTGCTGGTGAGCACGACATGGCCGAAAATATTGTGCATATCGTGCTGGCACGTTTACCTGATGCACCCAAAGGTACGAAAGGCATCTCCCTGTTTATCGTGCCTAAATTTCTGGTAAATGCCGATGGCAGCCTGGGTGAACGCAATCAGGTTCGTTGTGCCTCGATTGAACATAAAATGGGTATTCATGGCAATGCCACCTGCGTACTGAATTTTGATCAAGCCACCGGATTCCTGGTAGGGCCAGAAAATCGTGGCCTAAACTGTATGTTTACCTTTATGAATGCTGCACGGATCGGTACAGCCGTTCAGGGGCTGGCAGCAACAGAATTGTCTTTCCAAGGGGCTTTGCGTTATGCCAAAGACCGTCTGGCCATGCGTGCACTCTCAGGAGCCAAGGCCCCTGAAAAAGAAGCAGATCCGATTATCGTGCATCCCGCTGTACGTAATATGTTACTGACACAAAAAGCCTTTGCTGAAGGTGGACGTGCACTGGTCTATTTGCTGGCCCAGTATGCAGATTGTGTCGAAAAAGCCGAAAGCGAAGAAGAGCGGATTTATGCCGACAATCTGTTGTCCTTGCTGACCCCGATTGCGAAAGCTTTCCTCACGGAAACCGGTCTGGAAGCTGCCAACAAAGGCATGCAAGTCTTTGGCGGACACGGTTTTATTGTTGAACATGGCATGGAACAGATCGTCCGTGATACCCGAATTTCCTGTATGTATGAAGGCACTACCGAAATTCAGTCACTTGACCTACTCGGTCGTAAGGTTTTACAAAACAAAGGTCAAATGCTTCGTGACTTCGGCAAGATCATTCATCAATTTGTGCAAGAACAGCAAGAACAGCCGGGTATGCGTGAATTTACCGATGTGTTGACTAGCCTTAATCAGGAATGGGCTGACATCACCCAAAAAATTGCCGCAGCTGCACAGCAGGATCCAGAGGAAGTGGGGGCAGCAGCCGTGGATTATCTGTTCTATTCAGGTTATGTCACCTTGGCCTATCTGTGGGCACGTATGGCTGCAGTGGCACAACGACAGTTGGCAGCTGGCAGCACAGAGGTGGATTTCTATCAGGCCAAAATTACTACCGCACGTTTCTATTTCAAGAAATTGCTCCCACGCACTCGTGCGCATGTCGAGCTGATCTTGACTGGTGCTGATCCAATTATGGCTTTGGATGCTGAGCATTTTGCCTTCTAAAAATCACTGGCAATATGCTGTAAATTTAAAAAAAGGACTGATCAGTTTTGATCGTCCTTTTTTTATGAAATAAATGCTAAATTGAACAGCGAAGATACGGGTTTCTATTACATTTCATTCCATTACAAACACATCGATGTGTAAGAACGGTGAATAATTATGCCAATTTATAATGCGCCAATTGCGGATATGCGTTTCATTTTGAATGAAGTTTTTAACGCGGAACAATTCTGGCAATCCAATGAAAATCTGGCTCATCTTGATACGGCGACTGCAGATGCCATCCTCGAAGAAATGGCCAAATTTGCCCAAAACGTGACCTTGCCGCTCAACCGTAGCGGTGATGAAGAAGGTGCAAGCTATCACAACGGAAGTGTCAGCACACCGGCTGGTTTTAAAGAAGCATTTCGCCAATATGCCGAAGCAGGCTGGATTGGCTTAGGGGCAGATCCTGAGTGGGGCGGTCAGGGTATGCCAAAAATGCTCACGGTTCTGACCGATGAAATGCTGATGGCCACCAATCCTTCTTTTACTCTGTATCCCCTACTTTCCATCGGTGCCGGCGTGGCGCTCAGCAGCTGTGCGTCACAGCAGCAGAAAGAAACCTATTTACCTAAAATCTATTCTGGTGAATGGGCGGGTACGATGTGCCTGACTGAACCACACGCGGGTACAGATCTGGGTATTATCAAAACCAAAGCTGAACGTAATGAGGATGGCAGCTACCGCATTACCGGGACTAAAATCTTTATTACTGGCGGTGATCAGGACCTGACCGAAAACATCATCCATCTGGTTTTGGCCAAAACCCCGGATGCCCCTGCAGGCTCACGCGGAATTTCCCTATTTATCGTGCCAAAATTCCTGGTCAATGCCGATGGTTCACTGGGTGAGCGTAATGCTGTAGGCCCGGGCTCGATTGAGCACAAAATGGGGATTAAGGCATCCGCCACCTGCGTCATGAATTTTGATGGCGCTACCGGCTACCTAGTAGGTAAGGAAAATGAAGGCCTGGCTGCGATGTTCGTCATGATGAATTATGAACGTCTATCCATGGGGATTCAGGGCTTAGGTGCTTCGGAATTTGCTTATCAAAACGCAGCCCAGTATGCGACTGACCGCCTGCAGGGTCGCAGTGCAACCGGTGTGATCAGCCCAAACAAACCGGCTGACAGCATTTTGGTGCATGGTGATGTGCGCCGCATGTTACTGAATGTTCGCGTTAACAATGAAGCCACGCGTGCATTTGCCGTCTATGTAGGACAACAGCTCGATATCACCAAATTCTCGACCGATGCCGAAGCGATCCGTCAAGCCAATGACCGTGTAGCATTACTCACCCCAATTGCCAAAGCCTATCTGACCGATACTGCATTCCAGGCCACTCTGGATGCACAAATGGTGTTTGGCGGACATGGCTATATCCGTGAATGGGGACTGGAACAATGTGTGCGCGATGTCCGCATTTCACAAATTTATGAAGGCACCAACGGTGTCCAGTCACAAGATTTGATCGGCCGTAAACTGATTAAAAATAAAGGCGCATTCCTCGCTGAGTACATTAGTGAAATTCGTGATTTTGCCAATAGTCTCGACAATGACCTGAACTTTATTAAAGATGCAACACTCGATGCAGCGACTGAAGTGGAAGCTATCGGCCAGTTCATCATTCAACAAGGCAGTGAAGATGCGAACTTCCCGAATGCGGTAGCAGTAGACTTCCTGCATGCGGTCGGTCTGCTCAGCTTTGCCTACATGTTTGCCCGTATTGCAGCGGCTGCTCAGGGTCAATCAGGTGAGTTCTATCGCAACAAGCTGGCCTTGGCACAGTACTTTGTCGAACGTGTATTACCTGAACTAGAAAGCCGTATCGCCAAAATCAACGCTGGCTCCGAACTGATTATGAACTTCAGTGAAGACTTCTTTACTGCGCAATATTAATCCAATTTGATCCCTAAAATGCCTGATGCGTCAGGCATTTTTTATGCATATTTGGCTTAAAAACTAAATTGTGCACGAATCTTGCATCTCTTTCTGAGCAGTCACATTCCCTATGTGAGGAATCAAGTCATGTCAGAAGAGAAAACCCGAGTGGAGAAAGTTGAAACTTTACTGGATCGTTTAGGTCATTATGCTGTTGAAAGCTTTCACTATATCGCCCTGTTTATCATTGGCTGTATGGTCGCTTGGTCAGCGGTCCATACCGTGTTAGAAATTCTGACGGTCAAACAGTATGCCAGCATTGATGACATCCTGTTGCTGTTCATTTATCTGGAACTGGGCGCCATGGTTGGCATTTATTTCAAGACCAACCATATGCCTGTGCGCTTTCTGATTTATGTCGCGATTACTGCACTTACCCGCTTGCTGATCTCCGATATTCAGCACGATCATAAGGCTGATATGGATCTGGTGATCATTACCGGGTCTATTCTGGTTCTGGCTGCTGCCATTCTCGTGGTCCGTTTTGCCTCCTGGCATTACCCATCTGTAATTCGGGATAAACACAGCGAGAAACCACTCCCCCATGACCTCACCCCACGTCCACAAGATGATGAATTAGCTTGAACAGACAGCATAAATAAAAAAGCAGGCATTTGCCTGCTTTTTTAATTGAGTTTTAACGACCATAGACAATGCGGCTGATCACGTTATTGGCGGTAGAAACCAACAGGTATTTGCCATCAACTTCCGTCCAGCGATAACCGTATGGTGGGGCATATAAATCACGTGAACGCCAGTCTTCTACATAATAACGGCTAGAACGGTATTCTCTTGGTAACACATCACCTCGCTGGAAACGACGTGATTCATGCCCCCAAGCACGAGCATGCGGAGGCGGTGCCTTTTTGTATTTGTAACGACGATCCTCATAACGATGTCCATAACGATCACGATCATCATAACGATATCCGTAACGGTCACGATTATCATAACGATGGTCATATTTCATCTGATGCTCATAACCCCAGCGTTTGTGGTCATAATCATCATCACGATCCGCCATTGCCGCTGTAGAAGTCAACACTGCACCAGAAAGTGCCACGAGCATAAATAGCTTGTTCATCGACTTATTCCTTATTCTTACCTTTGAAGCTAGTCTAAACAGCAGATAAGGAGAAATAATGGATAAAAGGCACTGCACTGCAACAATTTGTAATTTAACTAAACGATCCTAAAATCAAAATGCACTAAATTGGATCCCCGGGATGAAGCTGCGAAAGCCCTAAAGATCGTTAACGTACCACGGTGATGGTAAAAGTCGGTGTCGAGACCAGAACATAGCGCCCTTCAATGATCATCCAACGACAGTCCTCGGGAGGCTCATCTAAGCGATGTGCTGCCCAGTCATTTACATAATAACGACTGTCGCGATACTGAAACGGCACTTGGTCTCCTACAAAGAAACGCTGCTCATAACGATATTCATATTCCGTGGAGGGCGTGTAGCGAAACTGATAATAGCCTCGCTGATGCGAGTGCTGATCTCCCCAATAACGCGGATAAGCATGATCAGGGTAATGAGAATGCATAGGGGGATATTCATGAGGTACCGGACGCTCGACACCACGGTAATTTCCCCAGTTACTCGTCCCTGCAAAAACCGTCATGACGGTGAATGATGTAAGCAGAGTAATCAAAGTACGGCTAAAGATTGACTGTATCATGATGTATTCTGTTCAAGCTTTAATCTGATCAGTATAGAAGAAATGCACAGAAAAAATACAGCAAACATGACTAAGGGTATGGTTTCACAGACGGCAGACCTCCACCTCAGATAGGGTGCTGCTGCTTTAAATGCAGAATATGCTAAGATGCAATTTTTCAGGATGAGATCATCATTGTGTCTGAATTAAGTTTTGACCGACTGTATCAGTTCTTTTGCAAGGTCCCGAGTGTTCAGGAAAAAAATATCGTGGCACATGGATCCGATGGCCAACATGCCTGGTGGTTTAAGTTTAATATAGATATTGAACATCCACTTGCATGGCAAACCGTACAGGAATTGGGCCATGTGTTGAACTATTTATCGACCAATGAACGTCTGCCAACCCAGTTTTTCCCGGTTTCACCACCGCCTTATATGAATGGCGATGCCAAAGAATTTTTGGCTTGGGTGATCCAGTGTAACCATGCTGAATTTAGCCCAGATGTGGTATGTGACTGGCTAGAAGCACGCTTACCGAATCCAGTCGAAGATGCAGACCAGTGGAAAATTAAAACCGATCTCAGTGAGTTGGAACAATTGTCCGCCAAAGAGCTCGACCAACTGATTCCACCAATGCAATAAATAAAAAGGTCAGTGTAAACTGACCTTTTTATTACCCGAGTAGGCGATCAACTTCAGAACCCTTTGAATTAACGACCATAAACAATCTTGCTGATCGCATTATTGGCCATGGAAACCAATAAATACTTACCATCTACTTCAGTCCAACGATAACCAACAGGCGGCGCACTCAACTGACGCGTTTCCCAGTCATTCACATAGTAACGACTAGAGCGGTATTCTTTTGGCAGGTAATCACCCTGTTTAAACTGACGTGACTCATGTCCCCAGGCACGGGCATGTGCAGGCGGTGCTTTTTTAGACTTTTGTTTCTCTTTATATTCATGCTCATGATCATCATCGTGTTCATGTTTAATTTCACGACCGTACTGCTTCCCCCCATCATGACGGCCATGATCGTCGTGACGATCGGCCATCACCGCAGTTGACCCCAACAGCATTGAAAGTGCAATCAGCATGCCTGCCTTTTTCATTGGATTTCTCCTTGTTTTTGTTCAGTCCAAAGTTTAACGCTTTGTTAAGAAGAAACAATGAAGAACGAAACAGCTATCCTATTATTTTTTCATGGAAAATTTGAAACACTCAGCACTACCAGTAGCTTTCGCCAACTGAATCGAAAAAATAAAAAATCAGGTTTAACTCAATTCATTTTTGCACCCTGACTAAAATGTGGAGAGGCCTGACCACTCTGTAAAACGGTAAAGCCAGTATTTCAATTTGGACTCATCTGCATACTGCGCATAATCCACACTAATGAACCGTCCATGCAAGTTTGACCAAGCCGTTTCAAAATTGGCACCAGCATCCACAAACACAGCTGCCTGCGCTGAACCAAGCACCCGCAGATTGGTTTCCAGATTATAATTTTTCAGGTTACGTGCGGTGAGATTGGCAGACCCCAAAATCAGCTCATTTTCCGTCTTGCCATGTTTGAGGAGCATTTTGTTATGACATTGCTCCCCGTGGGTATTACACCAACGCACAGCAATACCGCTTGCGTGGAGTTCGGAAGCCACCTGACGGTTCGGAATACCATTTTTTTGTCGACCAAAGGCATCCTTGTTGGGATCAAGCAAGACCCGCAACTTCACCCCACGTTTGTGTGCCTGTTTTAAGGCAGTAATGACCCGACGTTCGGAAAGATAAAACATCGCCACATCCACCTGCTCCCCCGCCTGAGCATGATCAAGCAGATTGAGTACTGCCTGATAGATTGCAGCTTCAGTTAACACCTGCACCTGCGGCAGAGTCGGATTTTCAGGAACATGGCCAACAATCACGGCAGGCATATCTGCACCCGAAAATGCTGCGACGGCACGTTCGGTATTCAGCACATCCACAGCCGTATGTCCAGTCACCAGCAAAGCCACATTAGAATGCAATGAACTGCCATCATGGGGATTGGCCGAAGTCACCAAGGTTTTCCACCCTTCAACTGTATCGACCACAATAGTTTTTCGATGATTGGCCTTAAAATTAAATAAATGCAAATAGCTGCGCAGCGTGATCGGATGTGTACCGAATGGATTGGGCAACCAGCCTTTTGCCGGATGATTCCCAACATCCTGACAACATAAATACCAAAACCCCGACCAGAGCGGATTGGAGGCACGTAATGGGGTCAGATCTGTTTCAATCACATCAATTCCAGCCTGACGCAGTGTCCGATAATGCTCAGGGTTCAGCCCCCCATAAACCGAATTGATCGGATCAGTGATCAGTTTAATTTCGATCTGTGGATTTTGCCGTCGTTTGGCGATCAGGGCATCCGTTAATTGCTGCATCAGTGGACGGTAGTGCAAGGTGGATTTACCCACCTCAGCATTAAATAAAAACATGTCCAACACAATCGTGCTCTGGGCCTGTTCAATCAGTTGAAAGACCACATTAAAAATATGCTGGTCATGCTGTTGTTGCCCCTGATAATCTAGATAGGTTTGATCCGCCAAAAATTGCACATCAGCATGACGTAATGGACCGGTAAGGTTCAGTCCCTCAGGTAAAGGCTTATGGCTTTGATAAACAGCTGAGGATAGATAGGCAAGCAAGATTACAGCGCCAATTACACCAAAATAATGGCGACGTGACCAATTTAAACGTTGCTGGATTCGTCGAAATAAACGCATAACAAAAAACCTAACCTGATACGATCAGGCTAGGTTTTATTGGTTGATTTTTCAAGGGTAATTTGGTGATTGTATGGACTTTTCAGTTCAACTTAAAACACGAATTCCAAACCAACGGTAAAATTCCGCCCCACTTGTGGGATATTCGACAAGAATGATGCATGTTGATAAACCTGGTCATCCAGCAAATTGTTTGCATTGAGGAACACACGATAGCTATTGTTCGCTGCATACTGTCCTGCATAAGAAATGCCCATATTCAGCATGTTATAGCCTTGTGTTTCATCTTCATAACTGACTTTCTCACCGAGAGGTGTGCGATAGCTAGCGGTTTTATCTTGATTAAACACATGATAATACTCCATCATTCCCGACCAGCCATCAGCAAAATCTGCATCGACTTTGGCTCCTAGACGACCTGCCGGTACACGTGGTGCATTATCATTATCAATTTTACCGCGGACATAGTCACCAAAAACACTGAATTTATAATCCGAAGTCAACTGATAGCCCAGTTGTGCTTCTGCACCATAAAAACGTGCCTGATCCTGGGTATATTGCACTAAACGTAAATTATCTTCCTTGTCGAGTGTCTGGGCATAAATATAGTCATCAAACCAGTTGTGATAGACATGTACATGATAATCGAGCTTATCTTTCTCATAATGCAGGCCTAGCTCAAGATTATTGGATGTCTCTTTATCCAAGTTTTCATTGCCCAATTCATAGGTATTTGTCGCAAAATGCAAACCGTCAGCATATAGCTCTTGCGCAAGAGGTAAACGCTCCTGATGTGAGGCCACTAATGACAGTTTATAGTTTGGTGCAAAAGCCCAGTTACCCGCAGCCGAATACGAGAAACCCGTACCGCTATAATCTTGCTTTTTAGAATCAATATTGACTTTCTGATGGTCTAAACGTGCTCCCAATTCCACATGGACATCACCGAGCTGTTTATGTTCCAAACCAAACAGACTGTATTTTTGCGTTTTGCTATTTGCCATCAGCACATTGTGATTATGTTCTTCATGAGCTACATCCAATATTGGATTTGCTTCATGTTCATCGGGTGCACTGAGATCAATTTTTTGTTGACCATACTGGGCACCAATCACCCCCTCCCATCCCATAACGGGCACATGCACCAATTCTAAACGGCCATCATAACCACGACTTTCAAAACGGCTCGAGACCGTCTGCCCTTCTTTTTCATCATGGGCATAATCGGTGTAGCTGGCATGTGCGCGCAGTTTGTCAAAACCGGCAAATGGCTGATTCAATTCAGTACGAAAATCATAACGTTCCGAATCCAGATCAATCCATGGACCTCCCGCATGATTATCTTCTTCACCGGTTGGAGTTGGACATTGCAACTGCATATCCGTATCTGGATAACAACCATGATAGCCATGGCTATGTCCTGGCAAGCCATATTTATCTTGGCGCTTGCTATAAGAAACTCCGGTAAAACCACGATCATGAATCCAAGAAAGGCCCAGATTGACACTTTCACCTTCTGCAAAGGTGTTGCCCACCCGACGTTCTTTTTCTAATTCACCGTCATGTTCATGATAGTAATCCGGTGCAATATAGTCGTTGGCTTTACGTTTGAGCCCTTCAACGCGTAAGGCAATCTGATCTCCCAGCGCAACCGTCGTGCCCAAGCTCGCTAATTTCTCATCACTACCAGAGTTATAACGTAGGTTGACTGTACCTTCATAACCTTTTTCAGGCATTTGGGTCGGGATTTTATTGTCTGTAACATTGACGAGACCACCCACAGTCCCTGCAGCATAGAGTAAGGTCGATGGCCCCCGAATGATTTCAACTTGTTTCGCCAATAAAGGATCCACCATCACCGCATGGTCGGGTGACAATGTAGAAACATCAATGGTTTCAGAAGCGTGTTGTAACACTTTCACTCGTGCGCCGTCCTGACCACGAATGACCGGACGACTAGAACCCGAACCATACTGATTGCTATAGACCCCAAGTTCATCGCTCAGCGCATCACCGATGGTCGCGGCACGCTCGGCCAGAGTCTTTTGTTCAACGACATGATCTGCCACCGCAAAATCTGCTGCTGTCTGTACCAAAGGATGTGCGGTCAGCTGGATCGTTTCTAGTTGTTGTGTTGTTTCGGGTGCATCTTCTGCCCATACCCATTGAGAGGCTGCCGCCAAAATTGACAGGGTCAGCATACTTTTTGGAAATAACATGGTCAAAACTCGGTCATTATCGGATAATTTTTCGTTATATTATAACATTTCTTTTGTTTTGCAATAAAAAACATTTCATTATAAAAACTTAGGTTAAGCTAGTTGCATCTCCTACAGCAAAATTATTTATTATATTTTTCAATGCCTTTTACAATTTCTCATACAGTTCTTGCACCGGTCTTGTCACGCATCACTGGCCGTCATTTGCCTATTGCAGCACTGGCAATCGGCTGTATGGTTCCGGATCTATTCCGCCTGTTTACCGCAGCAAATGATCATAGCACTCATTTATGGTCAGGCATGCTCCATCCCAATTTATGGATCGGTCTCGGATTTTCAGCACTCTGGTATTTGATTTATCGTCCAGTGCTTTATCAGGTATTTAGCTTGTCTGATCCTTTAAGAATTCACAATTTTAAAAACTTTCTGCGGTTTGTATTTAGCATCAGTGTGGCGATTTTACTCGGTAACATCACCCATCTGCTGTGGGATAGTGTTACGCACGTCGATTATCGTACTTGGGCATTTCGCGATCTGTTAAGCCATCATATTCAAATTTTCCATCAGACCTATCCACTACACTACCTGCTACAAATTGGCAGTTCAGTTCTCGCCCTTCCCATCTTGATCTGGATGGTTTGGCATTATTATCAACAGCATCACAAGCCTAAAGCGACGGCAAGATGGATACGTGCCTATTTTGCCTTACTGGTTGTTATGAGCCTTATTTATGCAACATGTTCATGTTGGCACTACATCCAGCTGATTTCTACAGCGCTATGGCAACAGCATGCCTATTATTTTTTAGGCCGATCCATCAATATTTTTATGCAGGGCTGGCTCATTGTGATGACGATAGGATGCCTGTTATTGCTATTTTTGGAAGGAAAATCTTCCCCAGATCAGCAAGTACGAAACAAAACCCCATAACCTTAATTAACCCCGGGCCTACCCAAATGAGGACCTTTGTCTTCCGGTTGATGGGAAAAGCTGTGCTTTTTTGATCTAGTTCTTGTGGGCTCCCCCTCAAAAAGGCATAATTGAGTGTTTTCAAACGTAACCCCTTACGTATCACTTATTTTTGAATAATAGAAGTTGGATTTAGCGCGCCATGATGCGAACACACTACTGTGGCTCTTTAACTGAAGCCCAAATTGACCAAACAGTAACATTATGCGGTTGGGTACACCGTCGCCGCGATCATGGCGGTGTGATCTTCCTTGATATGCGTGACCGTGATGGTTTAGTGCAAGTGGTGATCGATCCTGATACGCCGGAAGCCTTTGCAACTGCAGATAAAGTACGTTCTGAATATGTATTAAAAATTACTGGCCGTGTACGTCGTCGTTACGCCGGTACAGAAAATGCCAACATGGTGAGCGGTCAAATTGAAGTTTTAGGCAAAGAGATCGAAGTTCTTGCAGCTTCTGAAACTCCACCGTTTCCATTGAACGATGAAAACGTCAATATTTCTGAAGAGCATCGCTTAAAGTACCGTTTCCTGGATATCCGTCGTCCGGAAATGTTGGATCGTTTGCGTTTCCGTTCTAAAGTGACCAATCTGATCCGTAATTACCTAGATGACAATGGATTCCTGGATGTTGAAACTCCAATCTTAACCCGTGCAACCCCAGAAGGTGCACGTGACTATTTGGTCCCAAGTCGTGTATCGAATGGTAGCTTCTACGCCTTGCCACAATCACCACAATTGTTTAAACAATTGTTGATGGTCGGTGGTATTGACCGTTATTACCAGATCGCCAAATGTTTCCGTGATGAAGACTTACGTGCGGATCGTCAGCCTGAATTTACCCAGATCGACGTTGAAACATCGTTTATGAATGACGATGACATCATGGATCTGATGGAAGGCATGACCATCAAACTGTTCGATGAATTGTTGGGTGTGAAATTCGATAAATTCCGCCGTATGCCATATTCCGAAGCAATGCGCGACTATGCATCGGACAAGCCTGACTTGCGTATCCCATTGAAACTGGTCGACGTGGCAGACTTGATGCAGGAAGTTGAATTCAAAGTCTTTGCTGGCCCTGCTAAAGATCCGAAAGGCCGTATCGCAGCGCTTCGCGTTCCGGGTGCAAGTGCATTGACCCGTAGCCAGATCGATGAATACACCAAATTTGTCGGTATTTACGGTGCGAAAGGTTTGGCTTATATCAAGGTCAACGAAATTGAAAAAGGCGTTGAAGGCCTCCAGTCTCCGATCGTGAAGTTCATCGAACCAATCGTGATGCAGTTGCTTGAGCGTGTCGGTGCAGAGAATGGCGATATCGTGTTCTTCGGCGCAGACAAAGCCAAAGTGGTCAATGATGCGATGGGTGCACTTCGTGTCAAGATCGGTCATGACATGAACCTTGCGACCTGTGAATGGGCGCCGCTCTGGGTCGTTGACTTCCCAATGTTTGAAGAAACGGATGACGGTAAATGGACTTCTGTTCACCATCCGTTCACGCTACCAAAATCAAGCGTAGAAGAAGTGAAGAGTAACCCAGGTGAAGCACTTTCTGTTGCCTATGACATGGTGTTGAACGGTACAGAAATCGGTGGTGGTTCATTACGTATCTATACGCTAGAAATGCAACAAGCCATTTTCGAAGCCTTGGGTATTGATGCGGAAGAAGCCGAAGAAAAATTCAGCTTCCTATTGAATGCGCTGCGCTATGGTGCGCCTCCTCACGGTGGTTTGGCCTTTGGTCTGGATCGCTTGGTGATGCTCATGACCGGTGCCTCTTCAATCCGTGATGTGATTGCATTCCCAAAAACCAAGACAGCTGAATGTCCGTTGACTCAAGCGCCAGCTCCTGTTGAAGCCAACCAGTTGCGTGATTTGGGGATTCGTTTACGCGAAAAACCAAAAGCTGAAAGCAAAGAAGCTTAATTAGAAAGCTTCATTTATAAAAAGAGAGCATATCTATTATATGCTCTCTTTTTTATTTATAAGTTTAAGATACACTTTTTACAAACGCCATTTTGGGAATAATTATCACTTTTTAAGGAAAGGTTTTTCTACAAAAGAATAGGTAAAAAAAGAAAAAATAATGACCACAAAAAACACCAAAGGGAATAAAATATAATAGCTAAATAACCCTCTGCCAAAATCAAAAATTCCCAAGATAGAAAATAATGTATATAAAACCAAACCATGGACTAGATATATACTATAACTAATATCACCTAATATTTTTAAACCTTTCGATTCTAGAATTCCGAAAAAACTATAACCATTTGCCATAAAAGCAAATACAATCCCACATAAAACTTTCTGAATAAATGAATAGGCATTTGTAAAAAATAATCCTACCAATATCAGAGTAGGGATTAATAAATTTATGTACATCTTTTTATTTTTAATCATATCCACAATCTTAAAATCATAAAAAATTGCAAAATAAGAAAAGAGAAATAACAAGTAATGACTTCTTTTTGTAGTCAAAAAAATTAACAAGAAAATAAAAGCACATAAATAAAAAAACAATTTCTCTGAAATTCTTTTGTGAATTAATGCATAAAAAATAGGAAGAGAGAAATAAAACCCCCATTCATAGATAAGTGTCCAATTCACACCTGCAATAATTAAACTAGAATTAAAACCATTTAAACTTCCTCCATTAAAAAACAACCACCCAACAAACCACTTTAAAAAATCAAATAAAAAACCATTGCTTATATTTACAGAATTTAATGTAATCAACACAATAAAAATAAATACAAAAACATATAATGGAATAATTCTTTTAAACCGAGAAATATACAATCTTTTCCAATCTATATTTTTATTTTTAATCTTATTAAAAAACAAGAATCCTGTTATTAAGAAGAAGAGTGAAACAGATATAGATCCTAGATTATTCAATAAGTTACTTTCCGGTCTAATCCAAAAACCCTCAGTCTTCCATGCATAAGTAATATAAAAATGATGAACCAAAACAGAAAGAGCAAGTATGCCACGCAAACCATCGAGAGGAGAGCTTCTATTAATTGAATCAAATTTTTGATTGGTATTGGGTATATATTTAAGAACACTACAACTAAAAATTAAACACAATATAAATATGGGAACAATTAAATACTGCAGAAGATCAGGTGGGAAATTCATACAAACAATCTCTTTAAAATTTTGTATTTTTCAACATCCTGTTATTTTAAATAAAATTTCTTTTCCCATGTGTGTATTTTCTCATTTTTTTCAAGTCATTGAGATCAGGCTGTGAGAGTGGCATAATAGCCTCCTAATATTATTCTGCTGTGAGAATCCTGATGGCTATGCGTCCTGAAGTTCGTCGTCGTGCAATTGTGTTCATTGTGATTGGTATCTTGCAGTGGGCTTTTGTCACAATGGCACTCAATGGCAACTGGTGGCCAATGACCAAAGGTGAACGTATTCTTACATTTTGTGTTAGTGCCTTCGGTGGTGCGTGGATGGTGATGGCGGGTTTACTTTATATGGCACTCAAAGGAAATAAAAATCAAAAGTGATCTCTAATATTCCTTATATCTTATAGCCAACTTATTTCGAGAATAGATCGTGACCAGCTCCCCAAAATTAAAAATTTTACATATAGCCAATTTCAAGACTGAACATAATGGAGTGATGTTCTATAACACAGATTGCAAAATTCAACATGGCCTAATTGAGCTAGGACATTATGTGCACTCTTTTGACTATAAATATATGGTCAGAAAAAGTAATCTCTTCAATACTACTTCTCTTTCCCATAAAAAAACACATCAACAATTGATAGAACTTTGTCAGAATGTACAGTTTGATCTTATTTTAATTGGGCATATTCACTTACCCCAAAATTTATTAAAACAGCTTAAAAAAATTAACCAAGCAAAAATTGCCATGTGGTTTGTCGATCCAATTAATGAACCACATCGCCTTGAACATTTCAAAGACATGAATAATGAAGTTGATAATATTTTTGTAACGACCGCCGGACAACATTTACAGAATTTATCTGAAGTATGTGGCTACTCAATATTCGCATTCACCCCAAATCTAAGTCTAGCTTCAATTGAATATGCCCGCGAAGATTGGCTTGATTATCAATATGACCTCATTTTTTGTGGCTCAAATAGTAAGTATCCTGAGCGCGAACAACTCATCAGCTACTTAAAGGAACAATTACCAAGTTTTAGAATTAAACTAGGTGCATGTTTAGGTCAGCCATCTTTACTGGGCAATGAATACCAAAAATCAGTTCGAAATAGCTTGATGGGTATCAACTATTCAAAATACAATGATGTCTATATGTATAGTAGTGACCGAATTGCACAACTAACAGGCATGGGTTGCCTAGTCTTTACAGCTCAAACACCTGGTATGATAGAATTATTTCCAGAGAATAGTGTTGTATATTTTAAAGATAGAAATGATTTACTTGAAAAACTCAACTACTATCAAAAAAATACTGAACATTCTATTGAGATAGCTCAACGAGGTTATGAATTAGCACATTCAACTTTTGAAGCAAAGAATATTTTAGAGCAATGGTTAAAATTGATTTACGAAAAACCTTTGGATTCACCTTGGCAAAATGAAGTATATAAAAGTGGAAAACGTTTTTAAAATTTCACAATTATCTTAAGACTTATATTAATAGACCCATTTTATTGCTATTAAAAATAGTACTAATATAATTTTTTCTAATTATTATCAAGATATCATTTATGCCTAAAATCCTCATTATTGGAAAACGCAATGGAGTTCTTCAGTGGTATGAGAACTTAATTTCAATAAAAAATGAATGTTCTGATTACATTATTGATGGTTTCGCACTTAATCATAACAATACGTTAGAACGTTTTTTAAAAAAAATAATTCCTAATAAAGATATATATACAGCGAAATTACTAGAGAAAAAGTTAGCTTCATTTCAACCAGACTTAATTTTAATTGTCGATTTATTTTACTTCTCCCCTTCTTTACTAAACATTTTATCGAAATATCCATGTAAAAAAGTGCATTGGATTGGTGACTTTTTTGATCAAAGATTAGCCAAATCGAAAGAGATTATCGATTTATTTTGCTTTACAGACTCAAGCTTCATAGAGGATGCAAAAAAATTAGGTATTACAAATAGCCTGTATTTGCCATTAGCCTATAATCCCAATATCTTTTTTGAAAGCAATGAGCCGAAAGCTGAACGCTTATTATTTATTGGTGCATGGTCACCTAACAGACAAGAACTAATTGAACAAATTCCTCTTCCGCTGACGATTTATGGTAAAGGTTGGGACAAACTCCAAAAAGTAGATAGCATTATTCATCCATACAATATTCCTTTAACTCAAGTAGCAGATCTTTATCGCAAACATAAATATATTTTGAACCTGATTAACAGGAAAAATATTAGGCAAGGTATGAATATGCGATGTTTTGAAGCACCGGCATGCGGATGTATATTAGTCAGTGAATATGTTGAGGATTTAGAATTAGTATTTAAAATCAACGAGGAAATTATTTATTTTTCAAATCCCCAAGAATTGAAAAGTAAACTTAAAGAAACCATAATTAATGCTGAGTTAGCAAAAGATAAAGTCCATTATCACCATACCTATAAAAATAGGTTAAAAACTCTAGTTGAATTATTAATTAATTCACAAATTTCACAATAATGTAGATAGGTTGCCCATTCCGTGTTTGTTAGCGTCATTGTTCCTTGTTATAATCATGAAAAATATTTAGAAGAACGTATTAAAAGCATTCTTAATCAAACTTTATCCAACTTCGAAATTATTCTACTTGATGATCTCTCTCCAGATAACAGTGCTGAAATATTAAAAAGATATTCCAACCACCCAAAAGTTTCGCATTGTATTATCAATAAAAAAAACTCCGGCTCAACTTTTTTCCAATGGAATAAAGGGATCGAACTAGCAAAAGGAGATTTAATCTGGATTGCAGAATCAGATGATATTGCTGATCCACACTTGTTAGAGAAACTCGTTGCTCCATTTTATAAAAATAAAGAGTTAGTCTTAGCCTATAGTCAGTCTTATCGCATGAATGCAAATGGCATAGTGACGGGTTCATGGAAAGATGCGACTGATCATCTTAACCCGACTCTATTTGAAAATGATTTCGAGATGTGTGGCTTAGAATACTTTGAAAAGTTTTTAAACACAGGCAATACTATTCCCAATGCTAGTGCCGTAGTTTTTAAAAAGCAAACCTATCTTGATGTCGGTGGAGCAAACCCTAGTTTACGCTTTATTGGTGACTGGGAAATTTGGGCAAAAATTGCATCACAAGGAGAAATCTTCTTTTCTCACGAATGTTTAAATTATTTTCGTTACCATGACACAAGTGTCATCGCTCAAGCAAAAAAGAAAAAAGATCATTTTGAAGTTAGACGTCAAATTATATTATTTCGACAAAGCCTGTCTCACTTTTTAGGTCATTATCGAAAAACACATCCTAATGCAAATAAAGCCTACAGCATCAATCAGAAAAGTTTATCAAAAGACCTTCGCAAGAATGCTTCTTTAGCAATACGACGTCGCTATTATGACAGAATTATTCCCACCAGCTTCATAGCATTAAAAACTCTACCATTCTATATAAAACCATTCTTTTTTTTACAATTAATCCTACAATGTATCTTATCCTTCCTTATAGTAGCACCTTATAAAGCAACATTAAAATACCTAAAATAGCTAAAACTTACCATGGTAATCCCCCCCATCAATAATATTTATCTAAACTCTATATTAAATAATTAAAATTAAATGTTATAATTAAGCCTTAAGTCCTTGAAATGAAAATTTAATTCTATGGATAATATCCTAACTTTAAAATACATATTAAACAAAGAAGGAAGTTTTGGAAAATTATGGCAGTTATTTCGTCGCCACTTCATCCACAATGGTTTTGCTTCAACTCTAACGCTATGGAACACAAATAAAAAAGAAGCTATTTTTAAAAAATGGGCTATCTCAAAAAACAAAAAAATAACTATATTAGCAACACCACATACCATTTTTATTGCCAATCTAATATCAAATTCATTAGAAAAGATTGGAATATCTTCGCAAATTGAAATCAACAATAATAAGAAAAAATTTTCAGAAAATTTATATTTTGTAATATGTCCACAATCATTCAAAACACTTCCGAAAAATCGTATTGTTTTCCAACTTGAACAGTCTATTTCTAATCGTTGGTTTTCTAAAAAACACATCAAAAAATTAGAAAATTCTCTATTAGTTATGGATTATTCATTAAAAAATATTGAATTCTTAAGCACTCATTTACCACTTTCTCAATTATATTTTACTCCAATATCATGCTTTAAATTACAAACTGAAGTATCAACCTCATCTTTTGATAATCAAAACAATGTTTATGAATATGATGTTCTGTTCTATGGTGACACAAATAATGAGCGAAGAAAAAATTATTTAGATGCATTAAAAAACAAATATAAAGTAAAAATTATTAATAATGCTTTTGGAGAGGATATTTGGAATGAAATCAAAAAATCAAAAGTTGTTATTAATATTCACTATTATGAGGATGCCTTATTAGAAACAACTCGCCTGCAGGAATGCCTCTCTAATAATGCTATTATTGTGTCAGAAAAAAGCTCTGATTTTGAACAGCATGATAATTTGATGCCTTATATTGACTTTGTTGAAATAGGGGATATTGAGGGGATGATTGAAAGAATCGACTTTTGGATCAACCATCCTAAGGAATACTGTCTCCAAAAGAGAAAAATATATAATCATATAACAAAGGAACAACATATATTTGATTTTTATTTATTTCGTATCCTAATGTCTTTGGACTTAATTAGCTTTGATGATTTTTATAAAAAAACCCATAAAATATGGAAACCAACAGATCAATTTTGGTGCTTAGGATTACCCGAAGCTATCGAAAGACAGCATGAATTTTCTAATGAATTATTAAAATATAATAAAATTTGGAAATTCCCTGGAGTGCGACACCTTACACCGTGGATTGGTTGTGGACTAAGCTACAAATATATATTCCAATATGCTATAGATTATAATTTTAAAAAAGTTATAATTTGTGAAGACGATGTAAAATTCCCCAACGATTTCAAAGAAACTCTTAATAAAATCTGTGATTATCTCTGTTGCACTACTAATAACTGGGATATATTTTCTGGTTATATTACTGATTTACATCCCGAATCTAATATAACAACGTTAGAGTCTTTAGGTAAATATCAATTAATAAAAACGAATAAAACAACTGGAATGGTTTTTAATATATACAACCAACCAATCTTTGAATACATTGCAAATTGGGATTATAGTAAGAAACTATTAGGGGAAAATGCTATAGATCGATACATAGAAAACCATAAAAACTTGAATGTAATTACTACCATTCCGTTTATAGTTAATCATAAGGAAAATGTTCATACGACCTTATGGAATAGGAGCTCGCGATCATTTTCCTATTGTGAAATTTCAGAAAATAGCCAAAATCTAATTAAAGAAACCATTAAAAAAAAACATTCTAAGATAAAAAATAGTTCTTAAATTTAAGAACTATTTTTTATCTTAATTAGTTATATTAGTTTTTTAAAGATAATTTACCATTAAAAGATAAGGCCACCTGATCTTTTTCACTCACTAACACTTCATCAACCTGATTTAAAGGCCAGTCAATTGCCAGTGTCGGATCATTCCAGATAATCGCGCCTTCACTTTCTTTATTATAGTAATTGGTGGTTTTATATAAGAACTGAGTGTTGTCTTCCAAGGCAATAAAACCATGGGCAAAACCTTCCGGAATCCAGAACATGGTCTTGTTCTCTGCACTCAGCTCAACCCCTACCCACTCACCATAAGTCTTGGATTCGGGACGAATATCCACAGCCACATCCCAAACCTTGCCTTGTACCACGCGTACTAATTTACCTTGGGTATAAGGTGCTTTTTGAAAATGTAAACCGCGTAGCACCCCCTTTTGCGACAGGGAGTGATTGTCCTGAACAAAGGTTGGGATGGGTAAATTTAATTCTTTTAAGGCTGCTTCAAAACGTTGCTGGTTAAAGCTTTCCATAAACCAGCCACGATCATCGCCAAACACTTGTGGATGTAGAATTAACAAGCCTTCGATTTTGGTTTGTTCAATCTTCATTGTGCTTCATCCGCAATCTTGTACAGGTATTGGCCATATTCGGTTTTTTTCAAGGCTTCGGCACTTTCTAAAAGCTGCGCTTTGTTAATCCAGCCCTGATGAAAACCAATTTCTTCCAGACAGGCCACTTTTAACGATTGGCGTTTTTCAATGGTATAAACAAACTGTCCTGCTTCAAGCAAAGATTCATGGGTACCAGTATCCAGCCAGGCAAAACCACGGCCAAGTAGTTCGACGTTGAGTGAACCATCTTTCAAGTAAGCATTATTAATGTCGGTAATTTCAAGTTCACCACGTGCTGAAGGTTTCACCTGTTTGGCAAATTCAACGACACGATTGTCATAGAAATATAAACCCGTAACCGCATAAGGAGATTTTGGTTGTAAAGGTTTTTCTTCGATACTGAGCACCTTACCGGTTTTGTCAAATTCAACCACACCAAAACGCTCAGGATCCGTAACATGATAGCCAAAGACCGTTGCCCCATGCTCACGTGCATTCGCAGCTTCAAGCTGTTCACTGAAGTGTTGGCCGTAGTAGATGTTATCACCCAAAATTAGACAAACATTGTCTTGGCCAATAAATTCTTCACCGATCAGGAATGCTTGTGCCAAACCGTCAGGAGAAGGTTGCACTTTATAGCTCAGTTCAATACCAAATTGGGAACCATCTCCCAATAATTTTTCGAAGTTTGGAAGGTCTTCAGGTGTTGAAATAATTAGAACTTCACGAATACCCGCCAGCATCAATACAGAAAGCGGATAGTAAATCATCGGCTTATCGTAAATTGGTAGAAGTTGCTTGGACACACCTTTGGTAATTGGATGTAAGCGTGTACCTGAACCGCCCGCTAAAATAATACCCTTACGCGTCATACTCATTTGCTTAATAGCTCCGCTAATATTCGTTTTACACCTTCTTGCCAATGCGGCAAATTCAATCTGAAGGTTTGCTGTAATTTTTGATTGTTCAATCGTGAGTTATGTGGTCGTGTGGCTGGAGTTGGATACGCCGTGGTTGGAATGGGATTGACCTTTTGGACAGCCAGTTCCGATCCTAAGACTCGTGCCTGCTCAAAAATATAATTGGCATACCCAAACCATGAAGTTTCACCACTTGCTACAAGGTGATAAACCCCTGTTTTTGTGCTATCAACCACTGTTGGTGGAATAGCGTGTGCCGTAATATCCGCAATCAGCTCAGCCGAGGTGGGGGCACCCACTTGATCATCAATAATAGAAAGTTCTTCTCGCTGCTGAGCCAAATTCAGCATAGTTTTCAGGAAGTTTTTTCCTCGGGCAGCATAGACCCATGAGGTTCTGAAAATTAGATAATCACAACCACTTGCAATAATTGCCTGCTCACCTTGCACTTTGGTTAGACCATAAACACTTAAGGGTGCAATGTGATCCATCTCAAGAAATGCTGTCTGACCTAAGCCATTAAAAACATAGTCTGTCGAATAATGCACGAACAACGCATTGACTTGTTGGCACGCTTCAGCTGCAGCTTTTACAGTTTGATGATTGACTAAATCGGCTTGCTCCTGTTCCGTTTCAGCTAAATCCACGGCGGTATAAGCAGCAGCATTCACGACCACATCAGGTTTTACAGTGATGATGGTGTCATAAATCGCTCGTGGTTGGGTCATATCACCAGACAAGCCTGCTAGACAATGACGGTCTAATGCAATTACATCACCTAAAGGAGCCAGAGCACGTTGTAGTTCCCACCCGACCTGACCATTTTTTCCAAGCAATAAAATCTTCATATTTATCCTTGGTATTGCTTGTTTAACCAGGATTGATATTCACCACTTTGCACGTGTTCAACCCATTCTTTATTGTTTAAGTACCATTCAACTGTTTTACGTAGTCCCGTTTCAAATGATTCTTGCGGCGTCCAGCCCAATTCACGTTCAATTTTTGAAGCATCAATCGCATAACGTACATCATGGCCTGGGCGGTCTTTTACATAGGTAATCAAGTCTCGATAGTATTCAACACCTTGGGGTTTGTTAGGAGCCAATTCTTCTAGTAAAGAACAAATCGTAAGTACCACATCAATGTTGGCTTTTTCATTGTGACCACCAATGTTATAGGTTTCGCCTATTTGACCCTGAGTCACTACGGTATAAAGTGCGCGAGCATGATCTTCTACAAATAACCAGTCACGAATTTGCTGGCCATTCCCATAGACTGGAAGTGCTTTTCCTTGCAAAGCATTCAAGATCATCAATGGAATGAGTTTCTCTGGAAAATGGTAAGGACCGTAGTTATTGGAGCAGTTGGTCACTAAAACCGGTAATCCATAGGTCCGATTCCAAGCACGAACCAGATGGTCTGAACTCGCTTTGCTTGCTGAATAAGGTGAACTAGGAGAATAAGAGGTTGTTTCTGTAAATAAGTCTGTTGTTCCTTCTAAATCACCATAGACCTCATCTGTGGAAATATGGTGAAAACGGAATGTAGCCTTCTTTTCGTCATCTAAACCCAACCAGTAAGCACGGCTTGCTTCCAACATTTGATAAGTGCCGATGATATTGGTTTCAATAAAAGCATAAGGCCCAGAAATCGAACGGTCTACGTGGGATTCTGCAGCCAAGTGCATCACTGCATCAGGTTGGAAATCTGTAAATAATTGATCGAGCGCAGCACGATGACAAATATCAGTTTGAGAGAATTGATAATGAGAGTGATTAGAAATGGAACTTAAAGATTCTAGATTACCAGCATAGGTCAGTTTATCAACATTTAAGACTTCATGTTCTGTATTCTGAATAATATGGCGAATCACTGCAGATCCAATAAAGCCTGCACCACCTGTAATTAAAAATCTCATTTTTCCCCCAAAAATCTAGACTACACCAATAATATCAAAGAAGAATGTTTAGAACATCGATCAGAATAGTTAAGCTCTATAGTGAGAGTTAGATATCTATAAATTGATCGAGCAAATTCATTCTATGTTTCTGCGGTGTAATCTTCTCAACCACCCCGATTAGGTCTGTCATTTTATCGATATAAAGCTTACTAAGCCATCGCTCTTGTTCAAACTTAGCCAGATAATTGTCAAGTTCCGTATCGAATACACTGGATTTGAATACAGGAATCAATACTTTCTTTTCACTCACCAATGCCTCACTAATCATCGAGGTTGATTCAGGTGAACAAACGATTAAATCTGCTGCGTAAATATAATCAGCAATATCACATTGCTGACCATGGTTGACCAACGTTAAAGCCATCTGTAGATTTGCTGTGAAGGCTTGCTGCAGATCATGCTCAAAAGCTTTGGGGGTGCGCCTGGATGTACTGATCAGAAATTTCCAATCCGGATAGTTCAACGTGAGGGCTTCAATCCACTCAATCCATTCAGAAGAAGTCCCAATTTTGGAGGTTTTGGTGTCTGCTCCGATTAGGATGCTCAACACTTTTTGTTCCATTAAATCCAGATTTTTCTTGGCCTGCTCAACCGCTTTCTCTAGCTCAAAGGTAAGTTGCTTATTCGGTGCAATTGGGTAATAAATAAAAGGCTTTTGATTTTTATATTTTTCATCAATGGTAAAAACAGCATCAAAATTAGCAGCAGGCATTCCTCTGAGTGAAGTCGCAATCACATTCTTAGTGTTTTGCCCCTGTTGATAAAAATATTTCTTAAGTAATGCATTCGGCAGAAGCGTCTCACCGCCCGCAGAAACCACATAAGCACATGATAAACTTTGCCATTCCGAGGCAGAATTCAAATAAAACCCTAAAGCCCTAGAAGGATTTAAAATAGAAAAAGCCGTTTTCAGCAACCACTTCTTTAGCTTTCCGACTTTTTTGACTGTTAACCATTTAACCTCATATTGCCCTTCCACGCTCAGTAAGGTGATCATCCCTTTGGTTTGGGTTTCATGACCACCTTTGCCATCTGTTAGAGCGAGAATATAAGGTTTCATGACCTGTCCTTTATATTTTGACCGTTGTTTTAGCCATACTCTGATAGACATCCAAAGTATGCCCAATCATCGCAGTAAAAGTTAACTTTGCAGCTGCATGTTGATAGGCTGACTGAAACAGTCTATCGACATCTGAAGTATTCAGATAATTATTAATAACAGCACACAGTGCTGCAACATCATCAGGCGGACATAAAAATTGTTCTGGTACGAACTCTCGCATCATCCCGACATCAGTCCCGATCACTGGGCGATGCAACAATAAAGCCTCGCTTAAAGTATAAGGCCCACCTTCACGCAAGGAGGATACGATCAATGCCTCATGCTCAGTCAATAATTGCGCAATTTGATCAGAATAACCTAGCAATGTGACTCGATTGGCCAGTTGTAACTGCTGAACCAACTGCTCCAACTGTATCCGTTGCTCGCCATCCCCAACAATCGTCAATTGATGAGGAATCTGTTGCCAAGCCTGTAATAATCGGTCAAAACCTTTCACTTCATTTAAACGGCCAATTGCAATAAATTTTCGGTTGGGCTGATAGGGTTGTGGAGACTGGGTAATTTTCACCCCATTATAAACCACGACCGTTTTATCCGGTCGAGCAAACGAATCAGCCACACGCTGACTCACGGCAATAATCCGGTCAAAAGCCAAATACGGTTTTAAGTTGGATTTTGCTCCATGTACCGTCACTACACTCGGACATGGAAACTGCTGCAACATCGATTGCAGCAGTTTTGCCGTTTTAGAGGCATGTGCATGTAAAATTTCAGGATCAGTTTTCAGAATTTCTTTCTTTAATCGATATTTAGTCAAAGGATTGTAACGACTACCGCTCATGTCAAATGCAACAAAATTGATATGTTGTTTGAGTTGATGCTGGTAACATGGATGCGCAATGACAGAAACCCGATGTCCTGTTTCAGCTAGTCCATCTGCTAATTCTAAAACATGCTTTTCCAGTCCACCGTCTTCATCACTGGCCATCACAAGTGTAATACGCATACTTAACCTTCTCGGGAACCCAGCTTTAAACGTAATTTAAAAGCAAATAATGTATCCTTTCCACTGACCTTGATTCTTTGCAGCTGCATAAAATCAGGATCGACTGAATCAATCCCTTCTTGGGTCGTCACTGCATTGTGATAGCCGGCTTGCCGAGCCAGCTCAACATCACGTGCACTATAAATACCAAACGGGTAAGCAAAACTGTTCACTGGTTGCTGGATGAGTTGCTCTAACTGGTGCTTAGATTCAACCAATTCTTTTAAACATTCTTCATCACTGAGTTTATCCAGATTGGCATGGGTCAAGGTATGTGAACCAATTTCTACCCAACCACTCTGCGCCAAAAATTGGACTTGCTGATCATTCAATTTAGGTTCTTTTGCTAACTCGCCACTATTATGATGAGCTTTTTTATAGGTCGACCAGTCACGATCATGACGATCCACAACGACATAGATCGTTGCTTTGGCATGATATTTTTCCAAAATCGGATAGGCATTTTTCAGATTATCCAGATAACCATCATCAAAGGTAATAGCCACGGTTTTTTCTGGATGCCTCCCCCAATGATCCTGTAATTCCTGCATGGTGACAAAATGAAAACCTTGCGCTTTCATCCAAGCCACCTGTTTTTCAAATTCAGCTGGTTTCACACGCAATTTATTGAATTTCGCACCATCGATAGGCTCACGTACCATGTGATACATTAATACACGTGGTTGTTTCCAATTCACTGCTGGTTTCCACCATGCATATTTATAACTGAATGCAATCAACAAAATCAGGAACAGTAGCAAAAAATAAATCACAAGATTGTCTCGTTATTTTTGAGATAACAGGTATGTTGCCACACGCTCTGCTTCTTTTAAAGTTGCGGGTGATTTAAGTTCCTTCAGTCTGGTATTCAATGAAATATCTTCTCGTTGCATCAATTCTTGAATGGAACGAATGATCCGATCCTGTTTCAGTTGATCAATTGCAATCACCCCTACCTTACACCCTGCAGTCAATGCCTCATAAATCATCGAGATACTGTCTTCTGTCACCCAGACCGCCTCAGCCTGTTGCATTTGTTCAAAAATCCAGCCCTGTGGCGTTTGCTCTACAGGAAAGACCTGTATTTTTTTCACACAATCCTGTTGTGACAGCAAGGGAAGAAATTCTGCGGGTGTACGTCGAGATGTCGTCAGTATAATGTCTGCATCCGGATTCTGTTCAACAATATTTTTCAGTGCTTTCAGCACCTTCTTACTATTCCATTGATGACGTTTTGAATTACCGCCGAGTGCGATCAGAATCTGATTCGGTATATGCCGCTGTTCATTTACAATCGGGTTTAATGCCCCTTTAGTCACAATCACATGGTCGGATGCCGGAATTCCATCATGTTCTGGAATCACCGCATAATCAAAGCAAGCGATGGGTAAACTCGGTTTCATCAAGATCACGGTTTTAGCAGTTGGGAAAATTTTCCCCAATAGCCAGACACGCAAATGTGTATGACTGCCTACCCCAAAAATGAAAGTTGGTGTTGGGGTGATGCCATCAAGCTGATGGGAAAATAAAGCGGAGAACAAATCCAGTAATGACAACTCCTGAAGTGGAATTTCCTGAAAAGTCACATCGACTACACTTTGTCTTTGCATTGCCTGATATAGCCCTAACGCCTGTGAACGGTGTCCGGCTTTTCCATCACTGACATAGACAATATGCATAACATCTTCCCAATAAAAAAGGCGAAACTTACGCTTCGCCTCTAAATGATAGCCGATCGACTTATTTAACGTAAGTTAACCAGTGCTCATATTTCGGATTTTTACCTTGAACAGCATCAAAGAAGGTTTGCTGGATTTGAGTGGTGATTGGACCACGTGAACCGCAACCAATTTCACGGTCATCATATTCACGAATTGGGGTCACTTCTGCAGCAGTACCAGTAAAGAATGCTTCGTCAGCGATATAGAATTCATCACGAGTAATACGGCGCTCAACGACCTCATAGCCAAGATCTTTGGCAATCGTAATTACGGTTTGACGGGTAATACCATCCAGTGCACCACCGGCGATATCAGGTGTATGTAACACACCATCTTTCACCAGGAACACGTTCTCGCCAGAACCCTGACAAACGTAGCCTTGCGGATCCATTAGCATGGCTTCGTCATAACCGGCATGGGCTACTTCTTGGTGTGCCAAAATAGACAAAGTGTAGTTACCTGATGCTTTGGCCTTACACATGGTCACGTTTGGATGATGGTGCGTGAATGAAGAAGTTTTCACACGAATGCCTTTCGCCATGGCTTCTTCACCAAGGTAAGCACCCCAACCCCATGCTGCAACTGCAGCGTGAATAGTGTTGTTGGTCGCGGCAATACCCAATTTCTCTGAACCGATCCAGATCAATGGACGTAAATAGCAAGATGCAAGTTTGTTTTCACGTACCACATCAATTTGCGCCTGTTCGAGCGCAGCCTGATCAAATGGTACTTTCATTTGATAAATTTTTGCAGAATTCAACAAACGCTTCGTATGGTCTTGAAGACGGAAAATCGCGGTGCCTTTAGGAGTTTCATACGCACGGACACCTTCAAAGACACCCATACTGTAATGCAACGTATGCGTGAGGACGTGAATTTTGGCATCGCGCCAATCAACCATTTGTCCATCTTGCCAAATAAAACCATCACGATCAGCCAAATTCATGGCACACACTCCAAATTTTTACACAATCATTCACTATCCAACGCAGATGCAGTTGGATCAATTAATCTTTGCCATAACTTGCAAACGATCTCTCGGGTATCGTGCCAGTCCGCAGCGTTCACTTGCATGGATTGATTTGCAAGGGCTAGACGGTGGCTCTCGGCTCGTTCACGTAGATAAGCGTGCATTAATGCTGTGGCATCTTCACTGGATAAGCAGCCTGCTTTAGCAGCATCTTCAAGAATTCTTACATTGTCGGAATAATGGGCGAGATCTGGTTTCGACCCACTCCATGCAAGCACCATATACTGTGCCATAAATTCGATGTCAACGATACCACCTGCATCCTGTTTTAAATGAAAAATTCCATGTTTTTTTTGCTCTTGGGATGAACCCAGATGGTCTTTCATTTTCTGGCGCATCTGCAACACTTCTGCCCGCACCTCAACTTCATCACGCGGCTGGGTCAAGATGCGACAGCGTAATGCTTCAAACTGCTGGCGCAAGTCCTGATCACCGGCAATGGAACGTGCACGAACCAAAGCCTGATGCTCCCAGAGCCAGGCGCTTTTTAACTGATACTGCTCATAAGCTTTTAAGCTGGTCACCAGCATGCCTGCTTCACCGGAAGGACGCAGGCGCGTATCAATTTCATACACACGGCCATCCAAAGTCTGTGTCGTCATCAAGGACAAGAATTTTTGGGCTACCCGGATGGCAAACTCTGCCCCACTAATCGATTTAGCCCCATTGGTTTCACTCTGTTCATCAAAATAATGGATAAACACCAGATCCAGATCCGAACCATAACCCAGCTCAATACCACCCAACTTGCCATAACCCACCACAGCAAAGGCTTTTCGATCCAAACTGCAACGCTGACCATCGACATCTTGCGGATAACCATGTTTTTTCGCCACGATCTGATAGGCAAGATTCAGCGCAGCATTCACCGAAACTTCAGCAATATCAGTTAGAGCATCTGAAACTTTCATCAAATGGCTTTCTGCCAGTACGTCACTCGCTGCCACCGCCAAGACATTCGATTTTTTAAACAGACGCAAAACCCGCATCTGATCTTCGACCTGATCAATTTCGATACGCAACAGTTGCTGGCGTAACGAATCCTCCAGATCCTTGCGTTTTGGCAATTCAAAATCCATTGACAGGAATTCATCTAGCAAAACCGGATAATGCGTCAGCTCTTCGCAGATCCAGGGGCTCACCGTTGCCATTTTCACCAGACGCTGCAATGCCCCTTTACTTTCGATCAGCATGACCAGATAAACAGTACGGCGCAGTACGGATTCCACCAATGGCATTAAACGCAATAAGGCCATCTGTGGATGTTCAGACTGTAAAATTGCTTCAATCAAATGCGGCCAGAAACTTTTCAAGCGCTGAATGGCTTTGGCGGGCAGCTTTTTGATGGCATGTCCATTCCAGAACTCATACACCAAATTTCGGGCATTTTCATCCAGTACAGCATTCAAACGTTCTTCCAGCTGACCAAAACTCGCGCTGAGTGAAGGTGCTTCATCCTTGATCAAGTGTTCAAACTGATATGTGACTTTGGCACGTTTTTGATTAAGTAGCTGTAAAAATTCATCCCAAGAGGCGAAGTCCAAAGTATCCACAATTCGCTGCCGTAAATCTGGCTCTGCAGGCAAAGACTGGGTCTGATTGTCATTTAAAGCCTGGATCGCGTGTTCCACACGACGCAGAAAGAGATAGGCATCCTCAAGTTCCTGTACCGCAGTTTGCTCCAGCAGGCCAACTTCACCTAAATGATGCAAGCTGACTAAACATTGACGATCCTGAAGTTCCAGCTTGGAACCGCCATAAATGAGCTGAAACACCTGGACAATAAATTCGACTTCACGAATTCCACCCGCGCCTAGTTTAATGTCATCTGCGATATTGCGACGCATGACTTCACGCTCAATCATCGCCTTCATTTCACGCATGGCTTCAAAGGCAGTGTAATCGACATATTTGCGGAACACGAATGGACGAGTCATTTCCATCAACTCATGCCCTGCTTGGCCACCCGTAACAATCCGGGCTTTAATCCAGGCGTAACGTTCCCACTCACGACCATGCTGGCTGAGATATTTTTCCAAGGCCACATGACTAATTGCCAATGCAGAACCATCGCCCCAAGGACGCAAACGCATATCTACCCGGAAAACAAAGCCTTCAGCCGTAATGTGATCCAGCAAATAAATTAGCTTCTGTCCCCATAAAATACAGAACTGCTGCACATCGATGCACTTACGGCCATTGGTTTCGCCCTGTTCATCAAAGGCAAAAATCAGATCAATATCACTCGACAGATTGAGTTCCTGTGCGCCCAGTTTTCCCATTGCCACTACGATCAGGTCTTGCACCTGTCCGGAATAACCAATCGGTTCACCATGTTTGGCAACCAGTGGTGCACGGGCAAATTCTTTAGCTGCACAAATTGCGGCATCGGCAAAATCAGACAATTCTCGCGTCAGGGTTACCACATCCGTCAACTGGTTGGCATCCTGCCAGATCCAGCGAAACATCAGGCAGGCACGCAGTGCACGCATCTTGCGCATCCATTCGGCTTCATCCTGAATATCCGTCAAAACAGAATAGACACGTTGTTGAATTTGTAGCGTCGATAAAGTCCCAGCAAACTGATCGAGTGTGTAATCTTGTTCTAATTGTGCAGGATATAATCCTAAAACCTGTTCGGCATATTGACTGGCACGTAATGTTTTTTGTAACTGCTGGGTATCCATAACACCCCCTTAACCTGAATATTTTTATGTAGTTATAGCAGGTGAAAACGGAGTTTGGGAAATGAATTATGCCATTTTTACCGAGGGATCGATTTGGTTTTGTGAAGATTGTTCATCATTTAGACATTGAGTACTCTCCTGCACCGCAGGCAACAGCACCGTAAAAAGACTCCCTTCCCCCTCTTTCGAAGTCACGTGAATTTCCCCATGGTTCAGGTCAATAAACCGCTTACATAGCACCAGCCCCAGCCCGGTTCCTTTCTCCCCAGCCGTTCCCTGAAAGCTGACCGCAATTTGCGGTTCAAACAATTTAGCCAGCTGAGCCTCCGTCATGCCCAGACCGGTATCCTGAATCATAATCTCGACCTGCTGTTCTCGCTGTCGCGCAGAGATCACCACCTTGCCACTCCCATCCATATGGGTAAATTTCAGCGCATTCGAAACCAGATTTTGAACGACCGAGGTGATCATATTGATATCGGCAAAGACTTTAAGTTCGTCAGGGACTTGATCAATCAGCTGGATATTTTTCCTTACCGCCAAGGAATTCAATACCGAACAAACAATATTCGATACCTGTTTCAGATTAAAACTAATCGGATGATAGACAAAACGCCCACCCTCAGCCATTGCCCAATTCAGTAGGCCCTCTAACAGGTTATAGGTCGATTGCGCAGTATCATGTAAATAATCGGCGATATTTTGGATTGCAGGCTCATCGAGCGTTTCACGTTCCTGAGCCAACACCTCTGAAAACCCTAACAGACCATGAAACGGCGCACGCAAATCATGTGCGATTACCTGCAAAAATTTCGTCTTACTAAAATTGAGGGCACGTTGCTGCTCATACAAGTCTTGTAATTCTGCATGTTCAAATTTCAGGGTCAGATAAGGAACCAAACTCGCACTAAATTCACTGACGAGCTGTTTCTGCTCAGCGCTAAAGCGATGAGGCTGCTCATCGAAAAAAACCACTTGCCCGATAGAACCATGATCTGCTTTCTGTAAATCTATGGCCAGCGCACGTTGATGCATCACGCCCAGCTGTCGCAAATGGGTACAAAAGTCGGCATAGCGTGGATGTGATTCATCCATCATAAACTGACCCGCAAAGAAAGGCGCAAGCGTTGTATTTGGTTGTGCCCGTACAGCATGGAACTGGTTAGGAGCTGCATGCCAGAAATAAGGTTCATCATGAAAAAAAAGTAGTGCTTTTTCTGCAGAGAGCATTTTACGCGCCAGGTTTAAAAAACCCTCAACCTGATTATGCGGAGTAAAGACGCCTAATAGGAGGGAAAGTCTGCATGCACTGAGCTGATCGGCCTGACCAATCTCTAATAAGGCTAATCCCATGCTTTCCCTCATCCAGTGACTTAACAAAACCTCTGCAACAGATGATTGCAATAAGGCTCATAGAGCATTGCAAATTTCTTACTGAATGACAATAAAAAAACATCAACGCAAGAGTGATCTTGGAAGATTTTGATTTAAAATTTAGGATTTTTTTAACATATCTTAAAGGAGATAAGATATGGTCCCGAGGGTCGGACTCGAACCGACACGTCATCTCTGACAGCGGATTTTGAGTCCGCCGCGTCTACCAATTTCACCACCTCGGGAAGAGAAGGTTTGTAGCTTGTGATGCGTATAATACTCGGTTTTTTTTCACTGTCAATCACAACACAATACCGGTTGATTAATTTTAAACCATAAAGACTATTTTTGTACTAAAAATCAGCAAATCCGCCGTTTTTAAAGGGAAATGTTTATAATGCCGGATAATTTTCTGCTCTATTCCCTATCAAAATCATGCAACTTTCTGATTTTAGCTTTGATCTTCCAGACGAACTTATTGCACGTTATCCCCTTGCAGAACGCAGCGCGTCTCGCCTGCTGCATCTTGATGCGACAGGTCAGTATCATGACTTGCTCTTTAAGAATCTGGTTGAGCTGTTAAATCCGGGTGACCTTTTGGTCTTGAATGATACCAAAGTCATGAAAGCACGCCTAAAAGGGAAAAGAGCCAGTGGCGGTGCCGTGGAAGTTTTGGTAGAACGCATGCTAGATCAGCATGTTGCTCATTGTCATATCAAAGCCAGCAATTCCCCAAAAGCCGGGGTGGAATTATTTATTGGCCCGGATGCCATCAAAGTTACAGTACAGGGCCGTCATGAAAATCTGTATATCGTAGAATTTTCACACCCCATTCTCGATGTGCTGGATCAATATGGTCAACTGCCGATCCCACCTTATTTCAATCGCGAAGCGGAAGCGATTGATACTGAGCGCTATCAGACGGTATTTCATGATCCGACTAAAATCGCCAGTGTGGCTGCACCCACTGCCAGCTTGCATTTCGATGAAGCATTACTGACTGCACTGCAAAACAAAGGCATCGAACAAACCTTCGTGACTTTACATGTGGGTGCAGGGACGTTTATGCCGGTACGTACCGAGGATATTGCCAATCACGTCATGCACAGCGAATGGTGTCAGGTACCTGAAACAGCCGTAGAAAAAATTCGTGCTGCCAAAGCACGTGGCAACAAGGTGATTGCCGTAGGTACTACTGCAACCCGTGCTGTAGAAAGTGCCGCACAAGCGCATGGGGGCGAACTTGCGGCCTGGAGTGGAGATACACAAATTTTCATTTATCCAGGTTATGAGTTTAAGGTGGTGGATCGTCTGATCACCAATTTCCATTTACCGGAGTCTACCCTGCTCATGCTGGTTTCAGCACTCTCTAGCCGGGACAACATCTTACGCGCTTATGAACATGCCGTGGCCGAGCGCTATCGCTTCTTCAGTTATGGCGATGCCATGCTGATCGATAAAGCCTGAGTACTCCCCCATGCCGATCGACAACATCAAGCGTACGATTCACCTGCGTCGCAGAAAGAACCAGCGAATCATGCAAAATGTCGCTCGGCTTTGGGAACTGGGCAAACAGGCGCAATCCCATCAAGAACTTCTGGAAGGTTTACATCCTTGGGGGACAGATAACCAGTTACGCTTTGACAATGTGCTTCCCATCCTGCTGGCTGTGATTGCAGGATGTTGTTTACTCAGTATCTGGATTCTGCCAGCAGGTCTCCCGTCACATCTGGCCTTCTGGCTGGCACTTGGCCTGGGGTTCTACAGCTATCTCACCTATGAACAGAGCTCACCGATTGCTGAGGTCATCGAGTTTCTTGAACAGCAAACTATTACTCAAAAATATAGTTTTCAGTTTTATCAGACACCTGTGCATATCAGCATGCCGGTACAACCCTCTCTCTTTCAGGCCTATCTGAAAAATCTGTTTCCCCTCTTTCAGCAGGGTCAGGTGTCAAACACCATTCCCGTCTATGCCAGTACTGTCTGGACTGATGATCAGGGACAGCAATACCCCGTACTGCTATTTCAATATCATTTCGTCAATGAAATCCGCATGCGGGATCGGAACGGCAACGAAACCAAAGTCAAAGAGGTTCATAAAGATCTTTGGGGCGTGTTTATTTTTCAAGTCGCTGCACAAGGTCTGGCCGTCACGTCTTCCCGCAAAACATTTGAATTTCCGTACCTGCATGACTGGCATACCAGCGACATCCAAATCAACCAGAAATTACGGATTTTTGGTGCCAATCCCCTGCAGCTGGCCAAGACACTGACTCCCGCGATGGTACTGCGTCTCGATCAATTATTTGCAACACGTTCCGGTGATTTACTCCTGCACCCGGAACAGCCAGTGTTATGCTTTTTGGGTGAGCAGGATCTTTTTAAAATTTCCACAAAAACGCAGAATATCGATGATATTTCCAAATTGCGCGGCCATTTGCGTACTTTCCGTCTGGCGGAATATGAGAACTTACAACGCGACTTAATCGCGTTTTTAAAATAACGATACATCGAGGTTTTTTTATGGGGCTAATCATTTTCTTGCTGCTGATGCTGGCATTGGGCATTGCAGCCATCGTGATTCGTAACAATATCATTCGTCATCACAACGCGACACAGCGCGCTTGGGCGGATGTCGCCACCTATGAACGCCAGAAAGTCAAAGTGCTGGACGGCCTGGCGCCACTGGTGGAACAATATGCCGGTTTTGAAAAAGGCACACTGGAAAAAGTCACCGAGTTACGCCAGCAAATCATGACGTTGAATCTGGACAACACCGATATCTCACAGTTACAACGCATCGAGTCGCTCAATAAAGAACTGATGCAAAGCCTGCATGTAGTGGTGGAAAACTACCCGGAACTGAAAGCCAATGAAGTCTATCTGCGCATGATGAACGAAATTGATGAGCAGAATGAGAATGTCAGCGCGGCGATTAGTATTTTCAACCGCAATGTTGAATTGTTTAACAATCATATCCAGATTTTCCCAAACAATATCGTGAACACTGTCACAGCGGGGAAAAAACCGATCCGTTCTTTCCGCGACAACAACCTGCAAAATTTTGACTACCGTCCTAATTTTTAACGCTCTGCACCACCGATCTGCAATGCAATTCAAGCGCCTTTCAGGCGCTTTTTCTCTACTGAAAATTTACCGGGCGCTTACATTTAACAGTGGCACTCGGGGGCAGAATCAAGGACAATAACGCTCTTTGACAGAAATTAATCAGCGAACTGTTTTTTCGCCTTGATTTGGATGCGGTATGGAATTTGAAAAATTAGGCCAGTCGGGTCGTGCCCGTCGTGGTCGTCTCACCCTTGAACACGGCGTGGTTGAAACTCCGGTTTTTATGCCTGTGGGCACCTATGGTACGGTCAAAGGCATGTTGCCTCGTGATATTGAAGAAATTCAGGCACAAATTATTTTAGGCAATACTTTCCACTTATATCTCCGTCCAGGTCTAGAAGTCATCAAAGAACATGGTGGCCTGCATGAATTTATTAAATGGAACAAGCCGATTCTGACCGATTCAGGCGGCTTCCAGGTGTTTAGCTTGGGGGCCATGCGCAAAATCAAAGAAGAAGGCGTGACCTTCCGCTCACCGATTGATGGTTCCAAAGTGTTTTTATCCCCTGAAATCTCGATGGATATTCAGCACACCCTGAATTCTGACATCGTCATGATTTTTGATGAATGCACGCCTTATCCAGCCACCCATGAAGAAGCACAAAAATCCTTGCAGCTGTCATTACGCTGGGCGAAACGTTGTAAAACTCAACATCACGACGTACTGAACAATAAAAATGCCCTGTTCGGTATTATTCAGGGCGGAATGTATGAAGATTTACGCGATGAATCCCTCAACGGCCTACTCGAAATCGGTTTTGACGGCTATGCGATTGGCGGTCTATCCGTTGGCGAACCCAAAGAGGAAATGATCAAGGTTCTGGATTATTTACCGCACAAAATGCCAGAGGACAAACCACGTTACCTGATGGGCGTCGGAAAACCGGAAGATATCGTGGAAGCGGTGCGCCGCGGGGTCGATATGTTCGACTGCGTGATGCCAACGCGTAATGCACGTAATGGCCATTACTTTGTCACCGACGGTTTGGTACGTATCCGTAACAGCAAATATCGTCACGATCAAAGTCCACTGGATCCACATTGCGATTGCTATACCTGCCAGAACTTTACCCGTGCCTATCTGTTCCATCTGGAAAAATGCGGTGAAATGTTAGCGTCGATGCTGGGTACAATCCACAATTTGCGCTACTACCAACGCCTGACTCAAGGCATGCGGGATGCACTGGATAACGGCACCTTTGATGAATTCGTCACAGACTTTTATGCACGCCGTGGTCTCGAAGTTCCCCCTTGTCCAATGGACTGATCCGGGCAAATTTGCGCTCAACGCAAAGACAGGGTAAATTGCAGAACAAGTCGAATCACGTCATCCTTTGACGACAATTTTAGTTAAATTTAGGAATATAAAATGAGCCTGTTTATTTCTACTGCTCACGCTGCTGGCGAAGCTGCTCAACAACCAAGTCTGGTAGCAAACCTGCTGATGATTGCAGCATTCGTTGCGATCTTCTACTTCTTGATCTGGCGTCCACAAGCAAAACGTGCCAAAGAGCACCGCACTTTGGTGGAAAGCCTGGGTGTAGGCAGTGAAGTGGTATTTGCAGGTGGTTTAATGGGTAAAATTACCAAGATTGAAGGTGACTTCGCTGCAGTTGAATTGAGCCGTGGCGTAGAGGTCAAAATCCAGCGTGCCAGCGTGATTTCAGTCTTGCCTGAAGGCACCTTAAATAACATCTAATCAAAAAACAGTCGTGCACCCCGCACGGCTTTTTCATTTTAAGAAGAAAGCAAATGCGTTATCCAGCATGGAAATATCTACTGATCATTGTCGTACTTGTGATCAGTACATTATACGCACTGCCAAGTTTGTACCCTGATGAACCTGCTGTGCAGATCTCAGGTGCTAAGGCGGGCACTCAGATTGATCAGAGTGTGGTACAAAAAGCAGCGCAAATTTTAAAAAGCGAAAATATTAGTACGCACGATAATAGCTTCACCAATAATGCCGCCCTGTTACGTCTTGATTCTACCGAAGCCCAGCTTAAAGCCAAGGATGCCTTACGCCGTGGTCTGGGTGAAAACTACGTGGTGGCTTTAAACCTTGCACCGACGACGCCAGAATGGCTACAAAAAATTGGTGCAAAACCGATGAAGCTCGGTCTCGACTTGCGTGGTGGTGTTCACTTCTTGCTTGAAGTGGATATGGATAAGGCCATCCAGCAACGTCTAGAAACCTCGGCGACAGATTTACGCCGCCAGTTACGTGACAACAAAATTAAATTCAACAGTCTCAGTCTGAATAACAATGCCATTACTGTTCAGTTTGCCAATAATGCAGACCGTACAGCCGCGATGGACTTCCTGCGCAGCAATGGCAATGAATTTACCCAGCAGGCGCTGGCGACTGCCAACGGCTCAATGCTGAAATTGACCTATAGCGATGTACGCAAACAGGAAATTCAGTCCTATGCCGTCAACCAGAACTTAACCACATTACGTAACCGTATTAACGAACTCGGTGTGGCGGAAGCACTGGTACAAACCCAAGGTAGCAACCGTATTGTAGTGGAACTACCAGGGGTACAGGATACTGCTGAGGCGAAACGTGTTCTTGGTCGTACTGCAAACCTTGAATTCCGCTTGGTGTCTGATCTGAATGATCAATATATCGATCCTTATACCGGTAAAGCCAATCAGCCACTGCCACCGGGTACCGAAGCATTTGCCTATCGTTCACTAGATAGCGGTCAACAGCTCCTGTTAAACCGTAACCGTATCTTGACCGGTGAACGTGTACAAAATGCCAGCTCTGGCTTTAGCCAGGATACGGGCGGCGCTGAAGTCAACATTACCCTGGACAGTGCCGGCGGTAAACTGATGGCAGATGCAACGCGTAATGCCGTCGGTAAACGTATGGCTGTTCTGTTTATTGAGAACAAACAAAAAATCAGCTATGTGACCGATCCAAAAACCGGTGTTCAAACTGAAGTACGTACTCCATATGCTGAATCGGTCGTCATTAATGCTGCGACGGTACAAGCCGTGCTGGGCTCACAATTCCGTATTACGGGTCTGGATTCACCACAAGAAGCAGCTGAACTGGCCTTGATGTTACGTGCGGGTGCCCTTGCTGCACCAATGTACTTCGTCGAAGAACGTGTTGTTGGTCCAAGCCTCGGTCAGGAAAATATTGATAAAGGCGTCCTTTCAACACAAATCGGTTTCTTGCTGGTTGCGATCTGGATGGTGGTGTTCTTCCGTTTGTTCGGTCTGATTGCCAACTTTGCTCTGGTGTTTAACCTCGCGATGATCTTAACCGTCATGTCATGGATTGGTGCTTCACTAACCCTACCAGGGATTGCCGGTATCGTGATCACCATCGGTATGGCGGTCGATGCCAACGTTCTGATCTGCGAACGGATCAGGGAAGAAATGAAATGGGGGGCCTCGCCAAAACAGGCGATTGTGGCGGGTTATGACCGCGCCTATAACACCATTTTTGACTCCAACCTGACGACATTCCTTGTTGCCTTCATTCTGTTTGCAATTGGTTCTGGCCCGATTAAAGGTTTTGCAGTCACGTTGATGATCGGTATCGTCTGCTCGATGTTTACTGCGATTACCGTAACCCGTGCCATTGTGCAGCTCATTTATGGCAAACGCCGTAATTTGAGCAAGTTGAGCATATAAGGAGATCTATGATGACTGATGTGACTCAAGCACAAAAAGCCAAACAATATGGTCGCCCAGATGATGAGCGCGTGATTGACTTTATGAAGATTGCTCGCCCTGCGGCAATCCTCTCGATCATTCTGACTTTGGCCAGCCTGTTTTTTATCGCAACCAAAGGTCTAAATTTAGGTCTCGACTTTACTGGTGGTATTTCAGCTGAGTTGAAATACGAAAAAGCGGTCAACCAGACTCAGGTGATTCAAGCCCTGGATCAGGCTGGATTCAAAGATGCTGTGGTGCAAACCCTGGGCAGTAATACCGATCTGATTGTGCGCATGCCAGTGCAGGATGTGAAAGTTGAAGACCTGAACAACAGCTTGAATAAAGCGATCCAATTACCGGGTAATGCGGCTACCTTGCATAAGGTGGACTCTGTCGGTGGTCAGGTCGGGAATGAGCTCTATATCCGTTCTGCAGGGGCTGTTGCATTGGCACTATTACTGATGCTGGTATATGTGACCATCCGCTTTGAACTCAAAATGGCGATTGGTGCAGTACTCTCCCTGTTCCACGACATTATCATGACCTTGGGTATTTTTGCCCTGATGCAGTGGCCATTTGACCTGACGGTGTTGGCGGCGGTATTGGCCGTGATCGGTTTCTCACTCAACGATAATATCGTGGTATCGGATCGTATCCGGGAAAACTTCCGTAAGATTCGTGGTGCTGAACCGCGTGAAATCGTCAATATTGCCTTGACTGAAACCTTACGCCGTACCATTCATACCTCGATGACCCTGTTACTGGTCGTGGTTGCCATGATGGTGCTCGGGGGTGAAGGACTATGCTGGTTCTCCGTCGCGATGTTTGTCGGTGTATTTGTCGGGACCTACTCTTCGATTTATATCGGAACCGCTTTTGCCTTATGGCGTGGCCTGAACCGTCAAGACTTTATTGTGCAAGTCAAACCAGAATTTGAAGATGATTTACCTTAATCCGGTTGCACTTTGTTCATTTAAGCCCATCTTCGGATGGGCTTTTTTAATGCTGAAATAGTTCGATTTGCGGCCATTCCGATTCAGTTTGCCCCTCCCCAAGACACCAGGCAACTGTCAGCATGACCTGATTCAACACAAAGTTCTGATAAGCCACCTTGCCTAACAAGACATGTTCAATCTGCCCTTTATCTTGTGTGGGATGCACTTGGGTATTCAGTTCATTCAGGCTCAGGCGAATACCCAACCCATGTGCTTTTAACACCGCCTCCTTGGTCGTCCAGACCTTAAACCAGTAATGACGATCCTCATCCAAGGCTTTCCAAGTGGCATATTCCTCGGGATGAAAGGCATGCTGTGCTAAGGCATCCATCCGTACACGGCGGTTGAGATCCTCAACGTCTACGCCCACATGGGCATGCTGTACACTGCTGACCAACGCATAATGCTGCTGGCTATGCGAGTGGTTAAATACCAAAATCTGATTTTTCAGATAAGGCTTACCATGAAGCGTATGGGCGAAACTATCCTGCTCAATCCGCTGTCCACTCAGCTGACTCAGACACTGGTTGCGATAGGCATATATTGCCTGTTTACGCTGCTGGATCATGGTCGGACGGGGCAAGGATACATCCGGCTGATAAATTAGGTCTAAGGCACATAGATCAATGCGTAGCATCTCTGATTCCCCATCACAACTTTCAGGTGAGTATAGGCGGTTTTCCCACAAAATAAAAAAAGCCCAAACTACGTTTGGGCTTTGCGAGCGCTGAAAAATTAGCGTTTAAACTTTTTCTCAGCTTTTTTGAACTTCTGGATATAACGGCGGCGACGTGCGGCAGTACGCTCATCCACTTGCGACTTACGCCCTTCAAACGGGTTTTCCGAAGTTTTGAAATCGATACGAACCGGTGTACCTTCCAGTTTGTAAACTTTACGGAACACGTTTTCCAGATAACGGCGATAGTCTGCCGGCGTTTTATCTACCTTGTTACCATGGATAACAATCGTCGGTGGGTTTTGTCCACCCATATGCGCATAACGCATTTTAATGCGGCGGCCAGAAACCATCGGTGGCTGATGCGCTTCAGTGGCATCATTCAAAATCTGGGTCAGTTTCGCTGGTGATACTTTCAGATGTGAAGAATCATAAGCACGATGAATCGACGGATACATCTCGCCAACACCGGTACCATGCAAAGCAGAAATCAGGTGAATTTTCGCCCAAGGAATAAAGTCGAAACGGCGTTCTACATCGAGCTTACATTGTTTGCGATCATATTCGGACATGTTGTCCCATTTGTTGATCGCAATCACCATAGCACGGCCCGCTTCTAGTGCATAACCAATGAGGTGCAAGTCCTGCTCGACAATCCCCTCACGGGCATCAACGACAATCACCACCACATGCGCATCTTTCATCGCCTGCAAGGTTTTTACGATTGAGAATTTCTCAATCATTTCATCTACTTTACCTTTACGGCGCACACCAGCGGTGTCAATCAGGGTGTACTGACGACCATCACGCTCAAAAGGAATATAGATTGAGTCACGGGTAGTTCCCGGCTGGTCAAAGGCAACAACGCGCTCTTCACCCAATAGACGGTTCACCAGCGTCGATTTACCCACGTTTGGACGACCAATAATCGCCAGACGCAAGCCAGTGTTCTTGTCATGTTCTTCTGGATTTTCATCTTCAGGCACATCAGCCAAGACTTCTTCCAGCATTTGCTGTACACCGCGGCCATGGCTCGCGGCCACTTGCATCGGCTCGCCCATACCGAGTTTATAAAACTCAACCAGTGCAGCTTCTGCATGCACGCCATCTACTTTGTTGGCGACCAGAAAAACTTTTTTACCTAAAGTACGCAGTTCACGGGCGATCTGTTCATCAGAGGCAAGCAGTCCGGCACGAGCATCGACCACAAAAATGATCATGTCGGCTTCATGAATGGCGGTTTTAGACTGCTCCGCCATATAGGAGTCAATACCCCCTTCATTTTCACCAATACCACCGGTATCAACCACGATGAATGATTTATTCTGATAAACAGCATCACCATATTTACGGTCACGGGTCAGACCGGCAAAGTCGGCCACAAGTGCATCACGACTTTTGGTAATCTGGTTAAACAACGTTGATTTTCCGACGTTCGGACGACCAATGAGCGCAATTACGGGTTTCATAGATTAACCTTTATTCAAGATCAGCCAGTGAGACTGGTCTGAACATCAGAAACAATAGCAGAAATAATAAATTAGAGAATTAAATAAAACACGGGGCATTGAACTGATTCAAATACCCCGTGTTTAAAAATACGGATTGTGCTTAGTTTAACATAAGGCAGCAGAAAATTAACGATTCTGCCAAACGCTTAACGCCCCCTTGCGAGTAGAAACATACAATTGATTGTCAATTACACGTAACGAACGTACTTCACCGCTGGTTTTCGAACGCCCCACTAGCTGACCTGAATTTGGATCCAACAGATGTAATACCCCATCCAGATCACCGACCACCAGATCAGAACCCAGCATCACGGGATTACTCAGCTGTCGGTTGAGCAGGCTATCGTTTTCCCATACTAATTGGCCTGTGCCGAGATCATAAGCCATCAACTTACCATCGGTTTTCGCGACAAAGACCTTATTATCAGCCACTTCCGGACGCTTGTTACTGCTGGCATCCTCGCTCCATACCACTTGCATCGCCGCTAAGTCAGTGACAGTAACTTGCCCCTGGAAACTGCTGGTGACCATGAAACGTCCAGCTACCACAGGATCACCATCAATATCATTCAGGCGCTGAATATCAGAACGACCATTATTGACTGCTACACGACGCTGCATACGAGGCACACCACTGAGCGCATCAATCGCGTACACATACGCATTCGAAGATGCTACCAAGATGGTTCGACCATCCAAATTCACAGGAGAAGCCAAACCACGCAGGCTGAACTGTGCATTCTGCAGTTTATAAGCCCAAACTTGCTGTCCAGTCGTCAGGTCATGTGCAAAAACTGTACCGTCATTCGCTAAAGTAATCACACGGCCAGCCTGAACCAATGAAGGTGACAACAACGCACCAGAGAGCTGGGCCTGCCATTTTTGTTCACCACTCGCCTGATCTAAGGCAAACAACTGCCCTTTCTGGTTGCCAACAATCACCAGACCTTCAGCAGCGGTCACACCGGAGCTCAGCCCCCGTTTGCTGACTTTCTTTTCCCAGATGCGCTGTTTGCCGCGATAGGCAGCCACTTCACCTTTCGGATCGAGTGCAAAAATCACACCATTATAGACATCCAGCTGCAAGCGCAATGGATCAGCTTGTTCTGTTGCACTCACGTCATGGCTAAAAACAGGAACCAGGCTTTTAGATTGAGCCAGCTTTGGCAACGGATTCGGTTTTGCTTCTTCAACTTTAATTTTGTTGCTCGAACAACCTACGAGCGCAATGGATAAAACGGCAAGCGCGAATGGAATTTTATATTTGCTATACATTATGAAGATTCATCCATTTGTGTTTTCAAAACTGGGCGTTCAATATCCGGATCTTCTACTAAAACGCCAACACTTTCGAGTTTAATTTGTAAAATTTGACGTTCTTGCTGACGCTCAAGTAACGCATTCCAGGCATTTTGATAGGCTTTTTTTGCACCTTCAATATCATTTTTTGCGACATATACATCACCACGCGCTTCTTCAGCAGTTGCCTTAAAAGCTGGATCAGTGACGTCATTCAGTGTTTTTAAGGCTTCTTCATATTTTTTTTGTGCCAGTTGAGCATACGCTAAACGCAATTTAACGATCTGTACCAAGCCCTGATCATCAAGCTTAGAATTTTCTACACGTTTCAAGGCTTTTTCCGCATGTGCATAATCGCCCTGCTCATAAGCAGCTTTCGCCAAAACCAACTGAGTCTGCAGGGCCTGTACAGAATCTGGCGTATCTTTTACGATTTTGTCGGCAGAGGCTGCAAGCTGGTTGAAGGCATTTTTATTTCCTGCCTGTGCATTGGCCTCATCCATTAACAATTGTACTTTGGCGGTTTGCTTTTGCGACTCTGCCAGATTTTTTTTCTGCCAATATTCCCAGCCGAAAAAGGCAATCAACGCAATTAAGACACCACTCACCATGGCTGAGCCATATTTTTTGGAGAATGATTTCAAATTATCGAGTTGCTCAGCATCACTTAACGCGCTCATGTGATTGTCCTTTTCTGCTGCTTTTTAGCTTATTGTGCAAGTTGTTGAATGAGGAATGGAACCAGTTCTGCCACAGCAACTTCGTACTGCTCGGCAGTCGCCAGCTGTTTCACGGCCAGTTGCTGTGCTTCCCACTCTCGCTCACCAAGAATCAGAGCATAAATCGCCCCGGATTGATCTGCTTTTTTCATCTGGCTTTTCAGACTACCTTGTGAACCGGCTTTCAGACGGATATTGCTTTTGGCTGCTTCCAACTGATTGCGGATTTGTTCAGCCAGCACCAAGGCTTTGCCCTGATAAGATGGGTCGGCCAACAGGAATACTTCACAATCGCGCACTGGAGTATTGTCTTGAACCTGTTCGAGCAGAAGCAACAAACGCTCCATGCCCATCGCAAAACCGACGGCTGGCACGGATTGATCTGCTTTGCCTTTTAACTGTCCCACCAAACCGTCATAACGGCCACCAGCACAGACGGTACCTTGTGAACCTAAATGCGTCGTAGTCCACTCAAACACAGTTTTGTTGTAATAATCCAGACCACGCACCAGTTTCTGGTTAATCACGAACTCTACACCGGCATCTGTTAAATACTGCTTTAAAGTTGCGAAGTGATTTAAGGTGTCTTCACCCATAAAATCATGCAGCTTCGGTGCATTTTCCAGAATCTGCTGGGTACGTTCGTTCTTTGAGTCCAAAATACGTAATGGATTGGTTTCTAGACGGCGCTGTGAATCTTCATCTAAAGCATCTTTATGCTGAGTCAAAAATTCAACCAGGGCTGCACGATAAGCAGCGCGCTCGTCACTTTCACCCAAGGTATTGAGTTCTAAACGGACTTTATCCGCCACACCCATACGCTGCCATAAACGTGCAGTCATCAGGATCAGTTCCGCATCCATGTCCGGTGTTGCCACACCAAAGGTCTCTACGCCAAACTGATGAAACTGACGATAGCGGCCTTTTTGCGGTTTTTCATAACGGAACATGGGTCCGATATACCAAACACGCGGGGTTGCACCACGTAACAGGTTATGTTCCAGCATGGCACGTACACAGCCTGCAGTGCCTTCCGGACGCAAGGTCAAGGACTCCGGCGGATTGCCTTTGTCTAGGAACGTGTACATTTCTTTTTCAACGATATCCGTTGCATCCCCAATCGAACGCTTGAACAAATTGGTCTGTTCAACCATCGGCAAACGAATTTGTTGATAGCCATAGGCATCCATCAGGGAAGCCAGTTGCTGTTCTAGACGTCTCCACGCAGGGGTCTGGGTTGGGAGAATGTCATTAAAACCTTTGATTGCGACGATTGAACTCATGATGAACTACGAATGATCTCTTTAGATTTAGCTTCTTCAAGCTCTTGAACACGTTGACGAACCATAGACTCGATTTCATCAACCAACTGATTGGTATCAATTAAATGGCTCTTCTCACCATTACGATACACCAATGAACGTGGGCTCGCCCCCACCACACCGATATCCGCCTCTTTGGCCTCACCTGGCCCGTTGACCTTGCAGCCAATCACAGAAACATCCATTGGGGTGCGCACATCTTCTAAGCGCTCTTCAAGCTGCTGCATCACGCTAATCACGTTAAATTCCTGACGTGAGCAGCTCGGGCAGGCAATAAAATTAATGCCGTTAGAACGCAAGCCAAGTGATTTCAGAATGTCGAAACCGACCTTGATTTCATCTTCCGGCTCGGCAGCGAGCGAAATACGCATGGTATCGCCAATGCCTTCGAGTAGCAGGCCACCGAGTGCGATCGCAGATTTTACTGTACCCGTACGATAAATTCCTGCTTCGGTTACACCCAAATGCAGTGGATTATCAATCTGTTTCGATAACAAACGGTAAGCATCCATGGTCAGGAATACATTCGATGCCTTAACCGAAACCTTGAACTCCTGGAAGTCCAAACGGTCTAAAATATCGATATGACGCATTGCCGACTCAAGCAATGCTTGTCCGGTTGGCTCGCCATATTTTTTCTGGATGTCTTTTTCCAATGAACCGGCATTCACCCCAATCCGCATGGAAATATCATGGTGTTTGGCAGCTGCCACGACTTCACGGATTTTCTGTTCTGAACCGATATTTCCTGGGTTAATTCGCAAACAGTCTGCGCCTAGGTCAGCAACCGCCAACGCAATTTTATAGTCAAAATGAATATCCGCAACCAATGGCACATCAACACGCTTACGAATTTCACCAAAGGCTTGTGCCGCTTCCATGGATGGAACGGAAACACGCATGATGTCTGCACCCGCATCAACACATCGCTGGATTTGCGCTACGGTGGCATCGACATCACAGGTTTCCGTATTGGTCATGCTCTGCACGCTAATCGGCGCATCACCACCTACATAGACAGAACCCACACGAATTTTGCGGGTTGGACGACGTTTAATTGGATTCTCAATCATTCTATCGCTCTACTGTTGCGAATTAGCGTGATAAACGGAAATCAGCCTGTCCGTTTACGGTATAAGGAGACAGGGAAATCTGTTCCTGGTTCAAAGTCAAAGAGACTGCAGTTGCGTCATCTAAACGGATCTGGAACGGAGACTGACCATTTAATGTTATTGTATTTGATTGGCGACCTGTTGCCAGTACCTTACCAGTTGAATCCACGATATGGATCGAAGTCGGACGGTTAAAACTCAAGACCAGCTGATCACCAGAAGTGCTATTGGCATTATCCAAAGATAAAACTTGAACATTGGATTGTGCAGCTTGTGAATTTGATGTGGTCTCTTTCTTTGATGACCAGTTCTGGATACCCATTACCGCCAATCCAATCACGAGCAGTACCAAGATCGCAATCGCTATGCGCTTGAACCACTTCTTTTTGCGATCACTGTTGGAACCTGGCAATTTCCCCATGATTTTAATCGGTGAATTGTTCAGGGCATGATTGGGTAATAGACCGGTATCATTGGCATAAATTTCATCAAAACGCTGAATAATCGCAGTGGCATCAGTTTTCAGCAATTTAGCATAAGAACGGTAATAGCCTTTGATAAAGGTCGCTTCTGGCAAGGCCTTATAATCATCTTGTTCTAAGGCCGTTAAAGTTTTTAATGGCATATTTAAAGCAGCTGCCGCATCCGCCAGCTCAAGTTTTTGAGCCACACGAATTTGACGCAAGTACTCACCCGGACGTTGAACATTTCCTAAAACATTAGGTGCTACGTTTGAACCAGTAGGTTGCTGTGAATTAGGATTTACTTCCATACGGCCTCAGTACTGTACTGTAATTGCAAATAACGTTGATATTCTTGGCTATCCGGGAACAAAGCACGTAACTGGTTCACCAGAATCTGCTTGTTCATGTCTTCACCATTGGCACGCGCAAGGCGAATACCTAACCAGAGTGCACGTGCACCTTGATTATTTTGTCCAACAGCCGTGACATACTGTTGATAGAGCTGGCTAGCTGCCGGTATTTGCTGCCGCAAATAAAAAATTTCTGACAACTCCAGCATCGAAACATAAGAATCACGGTTCACTTGTAATGCTTGTTTGAAAGCTTTTTCAGCTTTCTCTACATCACCCAGTTGCAGATAAATCCGTCCCAAATTCTCTAAGGCACGGAAACGCTGATCATATCCGAGTGTAGCTCCTGCGATACTGAGCTGTTCAATTGCTTCATTATAACGCTGAAGCTGATATAAATATGTCCCATAATTATTACGGGCTTGCGCATTTTGTGGATCAATCGAAATGGATTTACGGAAATACTCATCCGCTTTTTCCATGTTAAGCGGACTGCCTTCCTGCTGCAATAACACCCCCATCATCATATTGGCAGTGGCATCACGCGAATCCACCTCAAGTGCCTGATCGAGTGAGCGTTTTGCTGCATCCAGATCACCTTTGCGGATATATTCAGCAGCCAATTGAGTACGCACCTTAACCGATTTCTCCGGGTCTTTACTCATACCCGGAGTATGGGTCTGGCAACCTTGTACAATGAATGCCGACATACACACTGTAAATATTACAACTGACTTATACGCAGGCTTTCTCAATTGGTTTTTCCTCGGTTTTATTATCCTTGTGATCGCATAATTTCGTTACGCTGCGCAACTTTCTTTTTCCATTGCTCAGCTCGGCGGGTACGATCGGCCACCTGACCAACAAGCTGCCCACAAGCGGCATCAATATCGTCACCACGCGTTTGACGAATCGTACACACAAATCCGGCATCAGACAAAGTTTTTTGGAAAGAAATAATCCGGTTGCGGCTTGAACGCCCATAAGGTGCGTGCGGGAACGGGTTAAACGGAATCAGGTTAATTTTACTTGGTAAATTTTTTAACAATTTAATCAGCTGCTGGGCATGCTCAGGCTGATCATTCACCCCTTCCAGCATCACGTACTCAATGGTCACATGCTTACGTGCACTTTCATTGCCATCTTTAGCAATATAACGCTGGGCTGCCGCAATCAGTTCTTTTAAAGGATATTTTTTATTAATTGGCACCAATTCGTTGCGCAATTCATCATTCGGCGCGTGCAGGGAAATCGCCAAGGCCACATCGATATCCTGTGCCAACTGATCAATCATCGGCACCACACCGGAAGTTGACAATGTCACACGGCGTTTTGACATGCCATAAGCGAAGTCATCCAGCATGATCGACATTGAACTCAGTACAGCCTGATAATTCAGCAAAGGCTCACCCATACCCATCATTACCACATTCGTCACCGCACGGGTACGCTCAGCAACAGGGACATCCTCCACATAGGAATAGTTCGCCATCCACAGCTGACCGATAATTTCCGCCGGCGTCAAATCACGCTGAAAGCCTTGTTTTCCTGTTGAACAGAAAGAACAGTCGAGTGCACAGCCCACCTGAGAGGAAATACATAAAGTTTTACGTGAACCGGTTTTATCTTCAGCAGGGATCAGTACGGTTTCCACCAGAGATCCTTCACCCTCACCGACACGAAATACCCATTTACGGGTACCATCTTTGGAGTAATGACGATGCACCACTTCAAGTGGTTTGATTTCCGCAATCTGCTCCAGTTTGGCACGTAGCTTGCCCGAAATATTGCTCATTTCAGCAAAATCGGTCACAAAGTATTGATGAATCCATTTCATGACCTGACCGGCGCGAAACTTCTTTTCACCCAGTTCCTCAAAGAACTTTTCCAGCTCAGGACGCGACATGCCCAGTAAATTCACTTTTTTTACAGACGGTTGCTGTACGTGAGCGGACGAGGAATGTTGCTGTTCATCTGTATGTGCCGATGAAACGACCACTTCGGAACTCATGTGTATTACCTAAACCATGTCTTAGAAATGAAAACAATTCGCTCAATATTCAAGCAAACCATTCTGAAGAGAATAAAAAAACCAGATAAGTATAATAACACTTATCTGGTTTGAATGCTGCCGATTAACGAGTACGCGGGCAGATCTCAGTTTGAGCGAAGAAGTAAGAAATTTCGCGCTCTGCAGAAGCAACTGAATCAGAACCGTGAGCAGCGTTTTCATCGATGCTTACAGCGAAGTCTGCACGGATTGTACCAGGAGCCGCTTCTTTCGGGTTAGTTGCGCCCAAGATTTCACGGTGAGCAAGAACCGCGTTTTCGCCTTCAAGAACAGAAACAACCACTGGACCAGAAGTCATGAAAGCAACGAGGTCAGCAAAGAAACCACGTTCTTTGTGCTCAGCATAGAAGCCTTCAGCTTCAGCTTGAGAAAGGTGTTTCATTTTAGTCGCAACGATTTTAAGACCAGCTTTTTCGAAACGAGCAAAGATATCACCAACGTGGTTTTTACCCACTGCATCTGGCTTAACGATAGATAAAGTACGTTCAACTGCCATGATCGGCTCCTTAAGATTTAAACGTCAAAAAATTTGCCGCATTATAACCACATAATGCTCAACTAGCAGCGTTCAATATGTAAAAGTTTAGATTTTTCTGCGTATTTTTTAGCGGACTTCATCAATCCATGCCATTTGAATGGCTTCGAGCAAACCTTCTGTCGATTTATTCGGATCATCACTAAAATCTGGTAGTGCACAAATCCAGGCATGCAAATCGGTAAAACGGATCCATTGTGGATCCACATCAGGATGCGCTTCAGAAAGCTCAATCGCAATATCGATGGTATCAGTCCAACGTAAACCCATAGCTCAACCTAAATAATCGGAAGGAAAGTCTGTACTTTAGCAAATTACTCAACTTTCGCTAGATTCACTACACAGAATTTTTTGCACTTAGAGGATGATATTCAAGAAGGGTGCAGTCAAAATAATCCCCGTCGCGACCATTGCTCCAATTGCAGCACCGACCAGGACATCACTCGGATAATGTAGTCCTAAAATCATACGTGATAACGCTACCAGAATGGTAAAAGGCATCAGCAGTGTGATCAGCAACGGCTGAATATAACCCAGGGTGATACTGACCATCACTGCATGCAAGGTATGTCCGGAAGGAAAGCTAAAATGATCTAGAGGGCGCTCCCCCAGAATGATCACTTGATGCACCTGATAAGGTCTGGGGCGCGTGGTTTTATGCTTGAGATATTTATAGATACTGGTTCCAACCGCACCGCCTGCCAACAAGTATAAAATTTGCAGACCGTAACGTAGTCCCTCCAAGATCCAGACGATGACCAACATCACATACCAGAAAATGCCATCGCCTAGCCGGCTAATGATTTTAAAAAAAGCAGCCACCTGCTGAGAATGTGACAAGTGGTTGAAGTACAAACAGCCTTTATAATCGAGATCAAGTATTCTAATTTTTGCATTTTTAAAATTCATGCTTTCTCTCCTCAAGCATCACGCTTGGAGCTATGTGATCATGACGTTCTCCTGAACAACGTCATACAAGGCCTGTTCCAGTTGTTGTACCGGATGTTGCCAACCCATTCTTTCTGCTTGCTGTACCGCACGTAAGCCCATTTGTCGAAGAACCCGATTATTGGGCAAAACATTAATACACTGGATTAAGTGCTGCTTGTGACCTAAAGGACTGAGCCAGCCGGTTTCGCCATGTTCAATATGCTGATGAGCACAGGCATAATCATAAGCTACGACAGGCAAGCCACTTGCCATCGCTTCCAGTACCACATTGCCAAAGGTTTCAACCTGACTGGCAAAAACAAAAACATCGGCACTGGCATAAGCCGTTGCAAGGTCATGTCCGGTCAAACTACCCGTGAACAGGACATCACTGCTGGCGGCAAGTTTTTGCAGGCGTGCGCGATCAGGACCATCCCCCACAATCACCAATTTCACTTGATGTGCATGTGTTTCTTTGGCTCTGGCACAATAAGCATCTATCAGCACGTCAATTTCTTTTTCTGGAGAAAGACGTCCTACATACAACATAACCGTGGTATCGGCCGAAACACCCCATTGATAACGTAGACTTTCAGAGCGATGTCGGGGTGAAAAACGTTGCGTATCTACACCACGCCCTACCACTTTTAAGGGACAACTCACCCCGAACTGACGTAAAGCACGTTCAGTATCCTGACTCGGAACGCAGGTCAATTGGGTGCTGTTATGAAACCAACAAAGGTAGCGTTGAATCGGCTTTACCAAAAAAGCAAGATCAAAAAAACGACTAAAATCCTGAAAGGGAGAATGAAATCCGCTAGTTACAGGCATATTCTTCGATCTAGCTGCCTGCAGAGCAGTCAAACCAAGGGGACCTTCCGTGACAATATGTACCACCTGCGGTTGAAACTCTTCTAAAGCATGGCTCACTTTTAGATATTGCGGCCAACCGAATTTCAAAGCCGGATATTTGGGAACCGGCTGTGCCACGACCAAACATTCTTTATTAGGAATAAAGTCATGACAGGGCACTTTTTGCTCTGGACGAATCAGCAAAATTTTATGGCCTTTTTGCTGTAGACCTTTACACAGTTGCAACAAAGACAAGGCCACACCATTTATTTCAGGTGGCCAAGTTTCGGTAACAATCGCAATTTTAAGCTTAGGACGGACAAGCACCTGTAAACGATCAATCTCTTCCGTGATTGTTTCTTTATTTTTACGTTTAAAGTAAAACTTAAACGGTTCTGGAAAATCTTGTTGTTTTAATAGGGCTGTTGGGTATAGACCAGACATACAACCACCAATTATTTTCTTTTTCGTGGTCATCCTACCCGAGTTTTTTGACAGTTTTATGATGCGTTTCGAGTATTGTGTAATATTTTAAACATGTATGTCTAAAGCAACATATAAGGAGACAATTTAAATTAGAAAGCTAAATCGATATAAATTCTATCAGTATACATTCCTGCTGGGATCAGGGCTGATGGATGCTCATCCAACTGAACAAAAATCACATATTTGTTATCTAAATTAGCGGATTGAGGTATAGACACATTCCATAAGTTACTACCAGCGCCAGATATACTCATTCTAGTTTTTAGTCTATCCCTACCATTGGTAACATAACTATTTCCACTTGAATCCCTTAAATTCTGGCTACCAAACCGAATACCATAGGCATGATCACATGAAACCTTAAAGGAAGTTGCTGTCTGACTTCCATCCTCATATTCCAAATACATTTTTGGATCTGTAATTGAACCAACCATACATTGCTTCGCTTGCAATGCAGGTATCCATAAAAGCAATAACACTATTGAAATTATTATTTTCATTATTAACCACCCCTGTTGCCATTTTTTATTTGCACACTAGATCAATAATTTGATTTTGCTGCTCAATCGGAATTTTTTCCGCAACAATAAAAGTACTTTGACAAGATTTACCTCCAATAGTGTAAACAGTTAGTTTATGCTCTCCGGGCAACAAACCATATAAAGTCACTAAGCCATCCGTTCCTACTGGGTAAATGTCTTTTTCCAGATTATCCACATGAACTTCACTACCAGCTACAAACATTTTTTGATTCACATCAATCAGACGAACTTGAACTTTTTGAGCATGATAAATAGGGAAATCAATAAGATAACCTCTCTGATCCAAAGCTGAAATCTTTTTACTAGAAAAAGGCACCTTATCATCAATTGGTAATTGATCACCATCAAAAGAAATATTGTATTTCACATAAGCTGGAATATCATGAACAAATAAATAACCTTTTTTGTTGGTTTTACCAATTACAGCTGAAGAACGAAGAATATCAATATCAGGGTAATCACCCACACGAACCAAAGCAAAGGCATTATCAACAGATTTAGTCAAACCAAAGTGACCATCCAACCATACCATTGCTCCCTGATAGTCTGCTTGAATTCGATCATCCTGATCCGAGCGTACATATTGAAGACTCAACTCTCCTACTCGAGTTTTAATCAAACTATCAATATCATAAAAAGTTCGATTATCGCCCCTGCGTTCAATCCCCAGTGCATAGTTCAATCCCACTTGCTCAGAGCTTGATTGGGCATAATTAAGCCCAATGTCTCCATCAGTAGTATAATTAGTATATAACGCACGATTTTTTTCAAAATTATAAGTCAAAGATAAAAAGGCACCTGTATCGGCCTGATCATCAAATTCTTTAAAATAACCTGCTCTCATCGATAGAGCAGAAGTAATCTCTCGAGAAAATCCAGCTGTTAATACTTTTCTGTCAGCTTGAACATTATTTCTATCTTGATGTTGTCTTTGTTCGACATAGTTCAAATTAAAATTATGAATAAGAGGAAGATCCGTTAATCCTAAATATAATAAATTTTCCCACTTAGGCATCGAAAAGTTATTTTCATACCCCAAAACTTTATAATTTTCACTAGAATAACGACTACTTCCCCCGAAACTAAAATTACCAAAGTTTTTATTGATTGATAATCCCACCGAGTAGCCTTTCTGATCATTACTATGACTAGCCAATCCAACCACATCCACAACAAAATATGTACTTACTGCTTGAGTCCACAATAAACCTAGATTTTTTAAGTCTTCACTATAACTAGCATTTATACCAAGGGTAGTTCCTGATGTAATACCTCTTCGAAAATATAGACTAGTAAAAAAATCACGATAGTCACTATCTTCAATGCCATAGTTATAACGAATTTTACCTAAAGATATATTATATTCACTTAAATCCTTTTGTAATAACTGATTACTAATCAAGACAGGAAAACTCTGTACTGTCTTATTACCCAAAACATCCTCAACTACAAGTTGTGCCTCACCGGCATTTTGTATATTTGCACCGACCTGTAAACTATAATCGCCAGGAGTTACATTCTCCCTAAAAATATTTACACCGTTAAGAAACAAGTCTACGGTGGAAGGTACAATTGCACTGCCTTTTAAACTCGGAACATTCCAATAAATAAAATCTGGATATTTAGTATAATTAGTTCCCCAATTCAACCCTCCAAATCGGAACGAGTTAATTAATGGATTGGAAATCGTTGTAGTATCACCCAAGGTTAAACCAGTTAAACTATCTGAAAAATCGAAATCCAAAGATGTATTCAGGCGTGTAAACACCCCCCCTCCTCCTTCTAGTACATCATTCTTTCGATAAATAACCGAATTTTTAAATAACCAGTTATCCTTAAAAGCTCCCACTTCAGACAAAGCATTAAAGTCATTATCACCTTTATCTCTTGTATAATAAAAATTATAATTTAAAAAAGCGCCTAGACTGGCCTTTTCCGGCTTTGTAAATAAAATTCTATCACTCGAAGAAATAAAATAATTTGCTGGAATATCCAATTTAACTGCTTGAAGTGAGGAATCGAATAAAAGTTTAACTTCTTTTTTTGTTACCAAACAAAAATCCTTGTCTGTTTTATGATTTTCAAACAACTTAATATTAATATTTAACTTATTAAGCACAGAACATTCTAAATACTGTTTATCATCTTCAGTTAAAAATAAAATTTCTGTACCCATATCTAGGCCATTCAACCATATTGTACTTAAAACAGATGAATTTTTTACTGTTAGTTCTGTAGCTAAAACACCCTGTACAGACACAATACAGCACAAAAGTAGTGAAATTCTTCTATTCATTATAAAGTTACTCCATTATTTTAAATTTCATCCCCTTTTCTTCTTTATCCGTTTTAATTAATACTGTATATTTATTCCAATCTCCGATTTTTAAATCACCCAATTCCAAATTAACCTGAGACTGGGATAACAAATACCTCATACTATCCAACTTAAAAACTTCTTTATCGCTCTGATCAAGAATAGACAACTCCTTAATTTGAATATGAGAGTCTGCAATATTGTAAATATTCAAATATGAATTTCTATTATTTTTCTTTATTTTTAATTGTATATTAATATCACTCTGCTTACCTACAAACAAAGGTACACTAATATTGAAAGCAAAATTTAATCCAGATTCCTCAATTACTGAAGGTATTTCAGTAAATACTATTCTCCAGCTCATTTCTTTTTTTAAACCTAGACTCGCAATCGGGCGATTAAATCCCACACGTATCATTTGTTTAGAATCCGGCTTGAGAATAAAGGCTTTAGGATTAATCATAATACTAGGATCAACCTCATAGATATCCTGACCTTGTTCATTTTGAGTCCACTTAACTGCTTTAACTTCAAAATTTCGTGATATTTTTTCACGCTTAGAATCAAATGTTAAAGTTGTACTACGCTGTTTGGCTTGATCCGATAAATAAAGCTGAACTGGTTCAATTGCAATCGCTGCATAGCCTTGCTGATGAAAAAAAATTATTCCACATAATACAAATAAAGAATATGAAAAACGATTCATTACCACCCCCAACCCAACATAATATTTTGATTTTTAAGTAATTATTTTTATAAATAAAGCTGGCCTTATCCTTGAATAAAACCAGCTCCTAGAACTTAGAAAGATACTCTAATGAAATATGTATCACGATAGGTGCCAGCATCTGTAGTCAACAGATTCAACCCAGACGTACTTACTTTCACAGTATAATCTGTTACAGTTTTAGCAATACCAGTGTATTGTTGATCAAGATTATAACTAGGGTTAACACTTGATGAAGTAATTACATTAATAGGAATAGTTTGATCATCACCACCACCATCAAGCTTAGCAGTTGACGTTGTTCCTGTGCCGTTACCTGCCGTTGTCAATAATAAATTATATGATGCATTACTGGTAACTTTAAAATCACTGCTGCCTAACCCATTTGCAGTAAAGGAAATTGCATCACCTGTCTCAAGTTCACAGCGTTCAGGTACATACACAGTGATTGGAATTTCACCATTACATACTTCATTTCCTGAATCACCTCCACAATTATTGGTGTTATTACCAGCATATGTAGTACCCACACTTAATACGCTTGCACCTAGGGCTAGAGTATACAATGTTGTTTTTAATAATAGTTTCATAGGAATTCTCCCGTCTTTTTATAAAAAGATTTTATAGACACAATTACTTGGTTTTACCATCAGGTTGATAATCCAACTTTGTAACTGTAGTTTTATCTTAGGGGACTGGAGTAAATTCACAACGAAACAACACATTTCACAATAGATATATTTATTCAACAGATAAATATATTAGATACACCCCTAACTAATTGTTTTTTTATATATTGTTTTTATCCATTATATTATAAATATAATAATAGTACTTTTAATATCAGCTCAAACTGGCTTTTATAATTAACATAACAATTCAACGGACTATTTTTATAGTATATTTTCAACAACTTATATTTATATTAAAAAACCAGCCTTTATTTATATCTTGTTACGTATTCTCAAAAAAACCAATTTTCAGAACCTAGATCATTACCAATCTTGCTTTAACTCATATTTTTTTAAATAAAAAGATAGCAAATGGCATTTATACTGCTTTTATTTAAACAGAAAAAATGGGATTTATAATCTAATCGATTTTCCCAGATACTCTCGATCAAAAAAGAGCCTAAATTACAGTCACCTATTTTTATTCTTGAATAAAAAATCCCCCTAAGATAAGGGGGATTTTTGACTAATTGAAAAAATCAATCCAATTAGTTTTTCTCTTTATCAACGATCTTGTTCGCTTGGATCCAAGGCATCATTGCACGCAATTTAGCACCAGTAACTTCGATACCGTGTGCTGCATTTTGGCGACGACGCGCAGTCATTGAAGGATAGTTCAATGCACCTTCCTGAATGAACATCTTCGCATATTCACCAGATTGGATACGTTTAAGCGCATTACGCATTGCTTCACGAGATTGTTCATTGATCACTTCAACGCCAGTCACGTATTCACCGTATTCAGCGTTGTTAGACACTGAGTAGTTCATGTCCGCGATACCGCCTTCGAACATCAAGTCAACGATCAATTTAAGTTCGTGCAAGCATTCGAAGTAAGCCATTTCTGGTGCATAACCTGCTTCAACCAAAGTTTCGAAGCCCATTTTCACCAATTCAACTGCGCCACCACAAAGAACCGCTTGTTCACCGAACAAGTCAGTTTCAGTTTCTTCACGGAATGAAGTTTCGATGATACCAGTACGACCACCGCCTACGCCTGAAGCGTAAGAAAGCGCAACGTTACGTGCATTACCAGAAGCATCTTGATGAATCGCGATAAGGTCTGGAACACCTGAACCACGTTGGAATTCAGAACGTACAGTGTGGCCTGGTGCTTTAGGAGCAACCATGATCACGTCTAAGTCTTTACGTGGAACAACTTGGTTATAAAGAACAGAGAAACCGTGAGCAAATGCAAGTGTCGCGCCTTGCTTGATGTTTGGCTCGATCACGTCACGATAAAGTTGAGCTTGGAACTCATCTGGAGTCAAGATCATTACAAGGTCAGCTTGCGCAACAGCTGCTGGTACTTCAGCAACTTTAAGGCCTGCATTTTCAGCTTTTTTCCAAGAAGCTGAACCTGCACGTAGACCTACAGTTACGTCTACACCAGAATCTTTAAGGTTTTGCGCATGCGCATGGCCTTGAGAACCGTAACCAATAATCGCAACTTTCTTGCTTTGGATGATTGATAAGTCACAGTCTTTATCGTAAAAAATTTGCATCTGTTTTCTCCGCTAAAATGCTTTTAAATTGAATTAGATGGTCAGTACTTTTTCGCCACGAGCGATACCGGACACACCAGAACGAACCACTTCAAGAATGGTGTTTTCTGCAAGTGCATCAATAAAACCATCTAATTTATCAGTTGTTCCTGCAATCTGAATGGTATAAGTCGTTGGTGTCACATCAACCACTTGCGCACGGAAAATATCCGCTGTGCGCTTGATCTCGGCGCGTGCTGAACCCAGTGCTTTGACTTTGATCAGCATCAATTCGCGCTCAATGTGAGCACCTTCTGACAGATCCACTACTTTTACTACTTCAACTAGTTTATTGAGCTGTTTGGTAATTTGCTCAATTTTATGCTCATCACCATACGTCGTGAGGGTTAGACGAGATAATGTTGCATCTTCAGTCGGTGCAACATTCAGAGTTTCGATGTTATAGCCACGTTGGCTAAATAAACCCACGAGACGTGAAAGCGCACCTGATTCGTTTTCAACGAGAACGGAAATAATATGTCTCATTAGGTACGCTCCCCTTTTGCAACCCACATATCACGCATAGATTGACCTGCGACCTGCATCGGATAAACATGCTCGGTACGGTCGACCATAACGTTAATAAATACGCATTTGTCATTAATGGCCATCGCTTCAGCAAGCTTGCTTTCAAGCTCATCTGCATGGTCAATCTGAATACCGACGTGACCATAGGCTTCCATCAGTTTCGGGAAGTCTGGTAAAGATTCAACATAAGAACTTGAATGACGGCCTTCGTAGTTCATATCTTGCCACTGTTTCACCATGCCCAAGGCACGGTTGTTCAGGCATAGAATCTTCACATTCAAACCGTACTGTTTACAGGTTGAAAGCTCTTGGATACACATCTGGATCGATGCTTCACCCGTGATACACACCACTTGCTGCTCTGGGCAAGCAAGTTTCGCAGCCATTGCATACGGCAAACCAACACCCATGGTACCTAGGCCACCCGAGTTGATCCATTGACGTGGACGTTTGTATTTGTAATACAAAGCACCAAACATCTGGTGCTGGCCCACGTCAGAAGTAATGATCGCTTCACCATTGGTCGCCTTGTACAGCGCCTCAACCACTTGTTGTGGTTTCATTGAGCCATCCGCAGGAACCTGGTATTTCAGGCCATGCACTTTGCGCCACTCATTAATTTGTGACCACCATGCCGCAATCGCTTCAGGATTTGGCTTAGACACATTCATCTGCTTCAATTGCACCAGCATTTCCTGCAATACAGGCTCTACTGCACCGACAATTGGAATGTGCGCCATAATGGTTTTTGAAATCGTTGCCGGATCAATGTCAATATGAATGACTTTGGCATTCGGACAGAATTTTGCAGGGTTATTGGTCACACGGTCATCAAAACGCGCGCCAACGCACAGGATCAAATCTGCATGGTGCATCGCCATATTGGCTTCATAGGTACCATGCATACCGAGCATACCAATAAACTGTTCATCATCACCTGGGAAACCACCAAGACCCATCAAGGTATTAGTCACTGGGTAACCGAGAAGATGTGCAAGTTCCGTCAGCAATCCAGAAGCATTACCCTGCACCACACCACCACCGGTGTAAATCACTGGGCGCTTCGCTACGATCAGTTCATCGATCGCTTTACGGATCTGACCAGAGTGACCACGATGCGGTGGTTGATACGAACGCATCTTCACTTTTTCTGGGTATTCGTAGGCAAATTTTTCAGCCGGGTTAGTTGCATCCTTTGGAATATCAACAACTACTGGACCTGGACGGCCTGATGCCGCGATATAGAATGCTTTTTTAATAACCGCAGGAATTTCACTGGCGTGACGCACCTGGAAACTATGTTTTACGATTGGACGGGAAATACCCACCATATCGGTTTCTTGGAAAGCATCTTCGCCGATTAAATGACTGGCAACCTGACCTGACAGGATCACCATTGGAATGGAGTCCATGTATGCAGTTGCAATTGGAGTCACGGTATTGGTTGCGCCTGGACCTGAAGTCACCAGCACCACACCGGTTTTACCGGTGACACGTGAGTAGGCATCTGCCATATGACCAGCAGCTTGCTCATGACGCACGAGGTAATGATTAATTTTGTCTTGTTGAAAAAGCGCATCGTAAATATGTAAAACTGCGCCGCCTGGATACCCAAAAACATGCTCAACGCCTTCGTCCGCAAGAGCACGAACGAGCATTTCACCACCAGATAAAAGTTCCAACGTGATTCACCCTAATCTTCTCGCAATTTGTGGAAGGCACAAACCGCGTTTCATTCATTTAACTGTCTGCACTGTTTATAGCACACATGTGGAGTGGTTTTCGCTGCAAATAGGAAAAATTCTGACAACACAACCGAATAAGCTTCGTGTTGATTTAAAATATGTCGGGATACACATATTTCTTCGCTTTGATCATCTTCTCGGCTAGAGAAAATGCCCATTGCACGTCATGACGTTTATTCAAAGGGTGATCGAATAAAAGCACATAAAACCAAAGCAAGCATTTTTGTAGTTTCGCCTATTAAAGTCAAGATCAAAACTCGGCTTTTTCCGCTTTATTTGTCTGGAAATCTGCTTTAATTTCTAGTGAATTTCACGACCACCCATTTAAGCAGAAATTCTCACCGCATACTTTAAATCCTGAACAAGATTCAGACAGCTTTCACGCTTATCGGCAAGACTGTGATATTTCTGTAGAGACTTATTAAAAATGATGCGTAGAACCGAGCATTTTTCTCGTTCATTCATGAATAAAAATGCAGAAACTCTCCAGCAGTCCGCGTAAAATAAGGCGATCATGCCACATGATTTTCAGTATAAATTTACATCACGATTTAAGCATTTTTGTTGGGGCTTCATGACAATGCAAATAAAGAATATTTTATGGATTTCTTCGCTGGTTTCAGCCGTTTTGTTCAGCACAACACCGGCGTCGGCAAAAGAATATTACAAATGGGTCGATCGTAATGGCTCTACCCACTACACCACGACCCCTCCACCCAATCACGCCATTAAAAAAGGCAAAATTGATACCTATGGCTGGCATCACAACATAACCACTTCAAGCACCCAAACACCGGCACCCAATTCGACGGTAGAGAATAAAACCGATACAGCGGCAACCGCACCAGCAGCCACTGAAAAAGCAGTGCCGGGCACAAAAATGACCGACACCATGTCCCAAAAAGTGCCAGCTGCATCTGCAGCAAAAAATTAAAGTAATGCTCCGATTACCCCTCCTCTGTAAACTGCAGCGGAATTGCAGCATGGATCGGTCAGCGTATATGAATATGATGACTGTCGCTGCAAAATTAGGGTTGTAAAAGAAACTGCTGCGCAAAATTCACTTTTAGGTGCATTTTGCGCTATGCTTTGCGACAAAATTTTTATTGTTGTTCACGATACGTTTATGACTACTCACATTGACCCTGAATATCAAGCAAGTGCGATTGAGCCAAATGTCCAAAAAGACTGGGAAGATCGCAAAGCCTTTAAAGTTGCCGACACTGTAGAAGGTCCACATCGTTACATTCTGTCGATGTTCCCTTACCCAAGCGGCAAGCTGCATATGGGTCATGTGCGTAACTATACCATTGGTGACGTCATTAGCCGTTTCTACCGTTTAAAAGGTGAAACCGTGCTGCAACCAATGGGATGGGATGCTTTCGGTTTACCTGCCGAAAATGCAGCGATTGCCCACAAAGTTGCTCCAGCGAAATGGACCTTTGAAAATATCGACTACATGCGCAACCAGTTAAAGCGTTTGGGCTTGTCGATTGACTGGGATCGTGAATTCGCCACCTGTACTCCAGAGTACTATCACTGGGAACAATGGTTGTTTGTCCAGCTGTATAAAAAAGGCCTGATCTACCGCAAACTGTCTACCGTGAACTGGGATCCGGTTGATCAAACCGTTCTTGCCAATGAACAGGTGGAAAATGGCCGCGGCTGGCGTTCTGGTGCCTTGGTGGAAAAACGCGACATTCCAATGTATTACTTCCGTATTACCGACTATGCGCAAGAATTACTTGATGATTTAGATTCACTCAAAGAAGGTTGGCCACAGCAAGTCTTGACCATGCAGCGTAACTGGATTGGCCGTTCACAAGGGATGGAAATCACTTTCCCTTCAGCAAATCCGGAAATCTATGCCGATGGCTTGACCGTGTTCACGACACGTGCAGACACTTTGATGGGTGTAACCTATGTCGCGGTTGCTGCCGAACACCCAATGGCACTCAAAGCCGCTGAAAACAATCCTGAACTGAAAGCATTTATTGAAGAATGCCGTATGGGCTCTGTGGCAGAAGCTGATTTGGCCACTGCCGAGAAAAAAGGTATGGCGACTGGCTTGTCCGTCAAACATCCTGTCACAGGTGAACAAGTGCCGGTGTGGATTGCCAACTATGTGTTGATGTCTTACGGCTCAGGTGCGGTGATGGCCGTGCCATCGCATGATGAACGTGATTTTGAATTTGCCAACAAGTTCGGCTTACCAATCAAACAGGTCATTGATGCCAAAGGTGCTGAAGATGCTGATTTCTCAGCGACTGAATGGCAAGAATGGTACGGTTCAAAAGACGGCAAACTGGTCAATTCTGGCGAATTTGACGGCTTGGATTTCCAGGGTGCATTTGATGCCTTCCTGGCAAAACTGGAACCGCAAGGTTTAGCCAACAGCAAAGTCCAGTTCCGTTTACGTGACTGGGGTGTGTCACGTCAGCGTTACTGGGGCTGCCCAATTCCAATGATCAACTGTGAAAAATGTGGCCAGGTACCAGTTCCAGAAGATCAATTGCCGGTGATTCTACCAACGGATGTGGTGCCAGACGGTTCAGGCAATCCACTGAACAAGATGCCAGAATTTTATGAAACCAAGTGTCCATGCTGTGGCGGCGATGCACGTCGTGAAACCGATACCCTGGATACTTTTGTAGAATCCTCTTGGTATTACGCGCGTTATGCGTCTCCAGATTTTACTGGTGGTATGGTCAAACCTGAAGCTGCGCAAAGCTGGTTGCCCGTGAATCAGTACATCGGTGGTGTGGAACACGCGATCCTGCATTTACTGTATGCACGCTTCTTCCATAAATTGATGCGCGATGAAGGCGTGGTACAAGGCAATGAACCATTTACCAACTTGCTCACTCAAGGCATGGTATTGGCCGACACCTTCTACCGCGAAGAAGCATCAGGCAAAAAAACATGGTTCAACCCAGCAGACATCGAACTCGAACGCGATGAAAAAGGCCGTATCCTTGCAGCCAGATACACAGGTGATGGTGAACCGGTCATCATCGGTGGTCAGGAAAAAATGTCGAAATCGAAAAACAACGGTATCGACCCACAAGCCATCATTGACCAGTACGGTGCTGATACTGCACGTGTGTTCATGATGTTTGCTGCGCCACCGGATCAGTCACTTGAATGGTCGGATGCCGGTGTGGAAGGTGCCAACCGCTTCCTGAAACGTGTTTGGCGTTTAGCCTCAGGCTTCCTGGAAAAAGGCAATGCAAGCAGCACCATTGATACGGCAAACTTGTCCAAAGAAGCACAAGACCTGCGTCGTAAGGTGCATGAAACGATCCAAAAGGTGGGCGATGACATTCAGCGCCGCCACTCATTCAATACAGCGATTGCGGCACAGATGGAATTGCTGAACAGCATCAACAAGTTTGAACCACAATCAGACAATGACTTTGCTGTGGCACGTGAAGCCATCACCACCTTGTTGATTTTGCTGGCGCCATTTGCTCCACACTTAAGCCAGACCTTGCTGGCAGAGTTCGGGATCGAATTGACCGCAGCTTTATTCCCGAAAGTGGATGAATCTGCTTTGACTCGAAATACCCAAACGATTGTGGTACAAGTGAACGGTAAGCTCCGTGCTAAGCTTGAAGTTGCTGTTGACACTTCAAAAGAAGACCTTTTGGCACAGGCGAAGGCCTTGCCTGAAGTGCAACAATTCTTGACTGGTCCAACCAAAAAAGAAATTGTCGTCCCGAACAAACTGGTTAACCTGGTCGTTTAAGACCTGATTACAGAGGAATACGCATGCATTTTGTCCAACGTTTCGCAGCGATTGTCTTAACCTTAGGTCTGAGTGCAAGCTTGGTCGGCTGTGGTTTTCATTTGAAAGGAATGAATCCCACCGCTGCCCCTCTGGTATATCAAAAACTGAACCTGGTCTTACCCGCCAATACCGATGAATTGAATCGTCAGCTCAACACCTACCTGACCGCATCGGGGGTACAATTGGGCCAAGCGAATGATGCCTATGTGCTGCGTGTGCTGGAATATACGCCACGCCGCCAGTTATTAAATGGCAAACTCACTGAGGTGTTGTTGCGTTTGACCGTGACCTTCCAGATCGAAGACCGTCAAGGCAATCCAATTACCCAACCCCGCACCTTAACTGCATCACGCAGTTATCAATATGACGTAGAAACAGTTAACACCGATAATCAGCAAGAAAGCTATCTAAACCGTATTGTGATTGATGATATCGCTCAGCAAATCAGTCGACAGATTGCAGCGAACCGTTTACCTCTGGTAAAAACCGCTAAGACTGCTGCACCTTAATTTGACTCATGAAACTGGATTATCTGCAGGCATTAAAACGTGTCACAGAAGCACGTGGTGCCTGGATCCTGCACGGGCAGGAACCTCTGCTTGAACAGAACCTGCTTGATGCGTTCCGCCATCACTGGCAGCAGCAGGAAATCGAGCGGCAACGTTATGATATCGCCAGTGTCAGTGACTGGAAAAATGTCTTCAATGCACTTAATAGCCTGTCACTCTTTTCACAGCAGCTCGCGGTAGAAGTACACGGTAACATCAAGCCAGATGCCAATGGCATCAAACAGCTCAAGAGTTATATCCAGCAAAATGAACAGAATCTGCTTTTGGTCGTCATGCCCAAGCAGGACAGTGCGAGTCTGAAATCCAGTTTTTTTCAGGTGATTGAAGCCAATGGGGTTGTGGTTCCCCTGACCGCCACCTATCCACAAGATCGTCAACGCATTCTCAGTGTTGAAGCAGAAAAGCTCGGAATACAACTCGATACTGCTGCATGGCAATGGCTGATGCAGCATCATGAACACAACCTGTTGGCCGCAAAAAATAGCCTGATGCGGGTGAGTGATACTTTTCCTGACCAAGCGCTTATCCAGATTGAACAACTGTATAGCTGCTTACAGGATCAATCACGCTATACCAGTTACGATTTAAGTGATGCCCTGCTGGCAGGCAAGCTGGCACAAGCCATCAAAATCTTTCAGTACCTGGTTGCTTCCGGTGAACCGCACAGCCTGATCCTATGGACGCTGAGTAAAGAAATGCGGTTGCTCATGCAACTGTATGAACAACCGCAAAATGCCCTGCAACTGGGCATCTGGAAAAATAAAGTTAGTGTATACCAACAAGCCTTGCGCCGCTTTCACCCACAGTGTTTTTTAGCCTGGCCGATGCTCCTTCTACGCATTGATGCAGCCATCAAAGGCATGTCTGAAGAAAATCCAGAACATTTGATCATCCAGGGTATTAGCGCAATGTGTGGTCAAACTTTATTTGATGCTTCAATTGCTTAGCTAAAAAAACGCGCGAACCAGCTTTTACCTTTTTTCTGCTCTTGTGCACGTAAATAATGCAACATATTGTCACGCACTGAATCTACGTAATCCTGGTCATCATGTTGAATATGGTTAATTAACCACTTGGACAGTAACCGATATAAGTCGTTCTCGACGGACTCACCCCGATCAAATTTATGACGACAATCATTCAGCCGTTTAACAAATAACTCATGAATACCTTTATGCGATGGTAGATATTGATAGTTGACCTGCTGAAGCAGGTTTTCTTCAAAACTAAAATGTGATTGGGTATAGTCGATCAGATCATCCAAGACTTCTTTAATCTTGTCTCTCTGCCCTCCACTAATGATTTTTTCTAATGCATTAATATAATCTAGGATTTGGCGATGTTGATTATCAATCACATCAATTCCAATATTATAACTTTCACTCCATTCCATCATTTATGCCCCATTATTTTTCATCATCAAGTTATGTTTTTTACAGAATTATTATTAGATGACCATAAAGATCAAATCCCATATTTTTTTTACGGGATTTGATCTTATAATCTTTTTAACTTGAAATCTATAGGGATTATTGCAGATTTTTTCATTTTTAATCCAAGTCGATCACAGGTCATAACTCTCCTGATTTAAAGAATCTACGTTCATATTTTGCAACTACATTATGTTGGGTAAACAAAAGATCACAATATAAGAAATTGATTTTATTTGATTTCTATGTGATTACACATCAAGAACAATAGAACTGATTCTTGGCTTCAGTTTTCCTGATCACTTACCAACGTACTCCCTGACTAATCACCACAGGGCAATTACACGCCATCCAATAACATTGCGTGAAATATCTCGAAACATAAAGTATTAATCTTTCCTACACATGAGTCATCTCTATTCTGCATTTCCATCAAGATATATATCTAAAATTAGATGCAGTGCATTATGTTATTTTTCCTTGGAGCAAATAACATCGCATTAGCGTGATCTGGAGAAGATTCAACATACTTTCGTGCAAATCTACACGTTTTGTCCTCAATTCATCCTTATACTGAAACGATATAGACTGTTGCCATTTTGACCTTATGCTAAAAACAAAACCATTTAAACTGATCCTGTTGATCCTTGCTGTATTGTTAATTGCACTGATTGGCTGGTATGGGTTAAAGCCCAAAGATACCCAGCCACAATACATCACAGCCGATGTGACACGCAGTGATCTGGAAGATTCTGTCCTTGCAACGGGTGTACTTGAAGCGACGCAAATGCTGAGTGTCGGCTCACAGGTTTCCGGTCAGGTGAAAAAAATGTATGTGCATTTGGGGGATCAGGTTAAACAAGGTCAGCTGATTGCACAAATTGATTCCTACCGGCAGGAAAACCAGTTAAAAACAGCAGAGGCCAGCATTAAAAGTCAGCAGGCACAGCTCGCGACGAAACAGGCCAATCTCAGTAAAGTGGCTGCTGAATATCAGCGTCAAGCCGAGATGTATAAATATGACGCTACGTCAAAAGCTGAACTGGAATCCGCCCTGGCCAGCTATAAAACAGCACAGGCAGAAATTGCCCAGATTGCCGCCCAGATTGAACAGTCTCGGTTAACTCTAGCCACAGCCAAAGAAGACTTGGGTTATACCCGTATTGTGGCGCCGATGGATGGCACGATTGTGGCGATTGTGACGGAAGAAGGCCAGACCGTGAATGCCAACCAGAGTGCACCAACGATTGTCAAACTGGCGAAACTCGACACCATGACCGTCAAGGCTGAGATTTCCGAAGCAGATGTCATGAAAGTTCAACCGGGACAAAAAGTTTATTTCACGACATTAGGCGATAACGAGACCCGGCATTATGCAACCCTGCGACAGATTGAACCCGCCCCAAGCTCGATCAATGCCGAAAACAACAGCACCACAAGCAGCTCATCCAACACGGCTGTTTACTATAACGCCCTATTTGATGTGCCCAATCCGGATGGGAAATTGCGAATTGATATGACGGCACAAGTCTATATTGTTTTGGCGGAAGCAAAAAATGCCCTCACCATTCCTGCCGCAGCCCTGAACAGTGCAAAACGGCCACAACACAATCCCAATAATTCGGCGAAGACTGATGCGAAAAGTTCAGATCCGATCCGCCCACAACCGCTGAACTTAACTACAGCACAACGCGATCTGTTACAACAGGGCAAAGCAAAACTGGCCAGTGTGCGTATTCTGCTGACCGATAATCAGGTTCGCAACCAGCAGGTATTGGTCGGTTTAAATAACCGTGTTCAGGCACAGATTCTGGCAGGTTTAAAACAGGGCGATAAAGTCATCATTGCAGATGGTTCAGACAGTAGCAATGACGGTGCTAAACGCAGTAGCAACCGTAATGCTGGCAGCCCACCGGTGAGGATGTAACGATGCAGCCTGATCAACAACCTTTACTCGAGGTCAGCCAGCTGACACGGGAATTTCCGGCAGGTGAAAGCACTGTTCAGATTTTAAAAGGCATTGACCTGAAGATTTACCCGGGTGAACTGGTCGCCATTATTGGCCAATCTGGTTCAGGTAAATCCACCCTGATGAATATTCTCGGCTGTCTGGACAAGCCCAGCAGTGGCAGCTACAAGGTGAATGGCAAAGAAACTAGACAGCTTGAGCCCGATGAGCTGGCACAGCTACGTCGCGAATACTTTGGTTTTATTTTTCAACGTTATCACCTGCTCGGTGACCTCAGTGCTGCTGGCAATGTAGAAGTACCCGCCATCTATGCTGGTGTAGATGCACGGCATCGTCGTGAGCGTTCAGCCAAGTTATTGACAGATTTAGGCTTAGGGGAACGAATACAGCACCGTCCAAGCCAGCTTTCCGGTGGCCAACAGCAACGGGTTTCCATCGCCCGTGCCCTGATGAATGGCGGTGATGTCATTCTGGCCGATGAACCGACCGGCGCTCTGGATAAAAACAGTGGTATCGAAGTAATCCGCATTTTGCGTGAGCTGAATGAGAATGGACATACCATCATTTTGGTCACGCATGATGTGAATGTCGCCAAACATGCCACGCGGATTATCGAAATCAGCGATGGGCAGATTATTGCCGATCGTCCTAATACACCTGAAATGTCTAGCGATGATGCCCCGTTAGAACAACATGCTTCGTTGATGAAATATGCTGAAGAGAAAAAAATCCCGGCCTGGCGTTCAGCACTCGATCGTTTAACCGAAGCCTTCCAGATGGCATTGCTCGCCATGAATGCCCATCGGATGCGGACATTCCTCACCATGCTGGGCATTATTATCGGGATTGCCTCTGTGGTTTCTGTTGTCGCTTTAGGTAAAGGATCACAACAAAAAATTCTGGACAATATCAGTAGCCTCGGCACCAACACCATTACCATCTATCAGGGGCGTGGTTTTGGTGACAATTCCCGTGCCTCTCAAGTCAAAACGCTGATTCCTGCAGATGCCGATGCGTTACAGCAGCAACCATATGTTGCAGGGGTATCCCCAACAGTCAATAGCAACATCACCGCGCGTTTTCAGGACACCGAAGCCACCGCAATTGTAAACGGTGTCAGTGAACAGTTCTTTGAGGTACGAGGCCTCAGCGTTACAGCCGGCCAAACCTTTGACAAAACAGCCATTACTGAACGTGCACAGGATGTCGTGATTGACAGTAATACGCAAAAGACCTTTTTCCCGGATGGGCGTGATCCGATTGGTCAGGTCATTCTGCTCGGCAATCTGCCAAGCCGGATTATCGGGGTGGTTCAGGCCAATTCCGGCATGTTCAGTTCTGACAGCCTGAATGTCTACTTACCCTATTCGACCGTCATGGGTCGGATGCTCGGCCAGAGCAATTTGCGCAGTATTGTCGTTCGGGTGAAAGACGAATATGCCAGCAGCGCTGCTGAAAATGCGATTTTAACCCTGTTAGAACAACGTCACGGCGCACAGGATGTGTATAGCCAAAATTCGGACAGTATCCGCCAGACCATCGAGAACACCACACAAACCATGACCTTATTGGTTTCTGCGATTGCTGTGATTTCGCTGGTAGTCGGTGGCATCGGTGTGATGAATATCATGCTAGTTTCGGTCACTGAACGTACCCAGGAAATTGGTGTACGGATGGCTGTGGGTGCTCGACAGAGTGATATTTTGCAGCAATTCCTGATTGAAGCGGTATTGGTATGTATTTTAGGCGGTATTTTAGGGGTATTGCTTGCCTTAGGTCTAGGTCAGCTGGTCAATAAGCTCTTGAACGGTAGTTTCCAGATGAGCTATTCCACCACATCGATGGTGGTCGCCTTTATCTGCTCGACGCTGATCGGAATTATTTTTGGCTTTTTGCCAGCACGAAATGCAGCACGACTGGATCCAGTGGCTGCCTTGGCACGAGAATAAGGAAAATATGATGTCTCTACGTTTATCCCAGCTGGCCACCGTACTCTTAGTGTCAAGCTCACTTGCAGGTTGTAGTGCCTTGGTACGCACAGCGTATCAGCCACCCGAGGTCAGTATCCCGAACAGTTTTCAACAGGCCAAAAACACGCCACAATCATGGTCTGTTGACGTATATGCCGATCAGTGGTGGACACTGTTTCAGGATACTGGACTGAATCAACTGGTCGATCGGGTACTGACTCAAAATAGCAATCTGGCTATCGCTGGGATCACACTCAAACAGGCCCGTTTACAAGCAGACTTAGCTAAAAATGCCGAACTGTTTCGGGTCAATTCCAGTGCATCAGCGGGGCATAGTGTCGATTTAAATGCGGGTCAAGACCAGTCCAAAGGACTATCGCTGAATGCTGGGGTCAGCTATGAACTGGACCTGTTTGGCAAACTTAATCGTCAAACCGAAGCTGCGCGTTGGGAAGCCGCCGCCAGTGCCGAAGACTTACAAGCCACCGCACAAAGTTTGATTGCTACCACAGCCAATTTATACTGGCAACTGGGTTATTTGCATCAGCATTTAGATACGGCGCAACAAAGCCTAGCCAGCTCTGAAAAATTACTGGAGCTGGTGCGTGCACAATACCGTGCGGGCGCAGTCTCCGGTCTAGAAGTCGTGCAAGCACAACAGGCGCTACAAAGTCAAAAAGCAACACTCAGCCAGATTCAACAGCGATTGATCGAAACACGGACTGCACTTGCCGTGTTATTACATGTGCCCGTGCAACAGCTTGATCTAGATGAACCCAAAGGTCTTAGCCAAACACGTTTACCGACTATCGCAGCCGGTCTGCCCGCGAATCTTTTAGCACGTCGTCCGGATTTACGTGCAGCAGAACTGCGTTTACGTAAAGCCCTGGCCAATAAAGATGCCACTAAAGCCAGCTTCTACCCCTCGATCAACCTGACCGGGAATGTCGGTTCCAGCAGTACCTCGTTAACCCAACTCTTGCAGAATCCAGTACTAACGCTGGGAACCAATCTCAGCCTGCCCTTTCTGCAATATAACGACATGCAGCGCGACCTTCAGATCAGTGCGCTAGATTATGAAAAAAGTATTCTGAATTATCGCCAGACCTTATATCAGGCCTTTGCCGATGTGGAAAATGCCCTGTCAAACCGAGAGCAAACGACACAACAATTGGCTTACCAACAGCAGAATCTGACACTCGCGGAACGTACGGAACGCCTGACCGCGATCCGTTATAAAAATGGTGCTGTTGCACTAAAAAATTTATTAGACGCTCAGGAAACCAGCCGCAATGCCCGTATTGCGGTGGTGCAGGCACAGCAAAGCCAATACCAAGCTTATGTTACCTTGATGCAAGCTTTAGGTGGCTCGCCAATCACCTCTAGCTCGTCAATCCAAAACAATACAGCTCGGCCTTAACTTTAAAATTTCAATCATAAAAAAACAGCACCAAGGTGCTGTTTTTTTATGTATCCGACAGCGAATTAGTCTTCGTTGTCCAATAACGCTTGGCTCATACCTACAGTATTGAAACCTGAATCGACATACAAAATTTCACCAGTGATACCAGAAGCCCATGGTGAGCACAGGAATAATGCAGCATTACCTACTTCTTCAATGGTCACGTTACGGCGTAATGGCGCAACACGCTCATTGGCATCCAACATTTTACGGAAAGATTTGATACCAGAAGCCGCTAAAGTACGGATTGGACCTGCAGAGATCGCGTTCACACGAATACCGTCTGGACCCAAACTCGATGCAAGATAACGTACACCAGCTTCCAAAGATGCTTTGGCCATACCCATTACGTTGTAGTTTGGCATAACACGTTCTGAACCCTGATAAGTCAGAGTCAATAAACAACCTTGACGCGCTTGTAACAATGGTTTTGCAGCACGTGCCATCGCAACAAAGCTGTAAGCACTGATGTCATGCGCAACGTTAAAGCCTTCACGGTCTGTTACGTCGGTAAAATCACCATCTAGAGTGTGGGCTGGTGCGAAACCAATGGAGTGAACCACACCATCTAAACCATTCCAATGTTTTGCCAATTCAGCAAAAGCACCATCGATCTCGGCATCTACCGCAACGTCGCATGGAAAAACCAGCTTTGAACCAAACTGTTCAGCAAATTCATCTACACGTTTTTTTAATTTTTCATTTGGATAAGTGAAAGCCAATTCAGCGCCTTCACGATGCAATGCTTGTGCAATACCAAATGCGATTGATAATTTGCTGGCAACACCCGCGATGAGAAAGCGTTTACCCGCCAATAGTCCTTGTGCCATGTGAATCTCACTTGAAATAATTTATGGGCATAATGCCAATTATGGAGCCGTTACGTAATTGCATAATGCATCTTTTTTTCATGCAAAATAAAATCGCCGTATAAAAATACGGCGATTTACTGGCCTAAAGTCCAGATTTAGTCTTCGGATAACAGACCAATTAAACGCAGGAAAGAAATATACATCCAGACCAAGGTCGCCAATAAGGCAATGCCGCAGAGCCATTCCATCGATTGGGGGGCGCGCTGGGCTGCTGCGGACTCAATCAGGTCAAAATCTAGAATGAGATTTAAGGAGGCAATCACAGCTACAAATGCCGCAAAACCAATCCCCAGCCAGTTGCTTTCAAAGATATACGGAATACTTGAAGCAAAAGCCAGCTGCATCACCATCTGCACCACAAACACGATACAGAGCGCCAGAGTGGCAGAAATCACCACGGATTTGAATTTCTCGGTCGCACGAATAATCTGGAATTTGTAGAGAGCAAACATGACCAGGGTCGTAACAAAGGTCGCCAATAACGCCTGTAATGGTGCGCCCGGATATTTAGCTTGAAAGACAAAGGAAATTCCGCCAAGGAAAGCCCCTTCAAATAACGCATAGGGGATCGCCAAAGTTGGTGCCGTATTCGGTTTAAAGGTAGTGATCAAGGCCAGAATCAAGCCCCCTATTGCACCGACCATGGCAGCGGCATAGGCAATCGCTGCACTTTGTGTCAATGCCGCATAAAAAAACAGGGCCACACCCAGAATGGCCGAAATACTGGTCAGCAACATGGACTTACGGATCGCACCCTGCACGGTCATAGGCTTGTGAACATCGGCATAGGTCTCGACCCGGGTCAAAATAGGATTGTTACTTTGCATAGCTCATCTCATTGTTATCATTTAGGATATAATCTGATATTAGACCAAATGCACAAGAAACTCAGCCATAGGTTGCTGCTTTTTGTAACCGCTTATCTGATTCGAGCTGATTGAATCATTTCCATAAAAAAAGAGGCGGATGCCTCTTCCTGATTGTTCAAATAATTTAGTCATTATGCGTAATAAAGAAATACTGACGGTAATATTTCAGTTCGGCAATCGAATCGCGAATATCATCCATCGCCAAGTGTGACGCATTTTTTTTCAGGCCACTCATAATCTCCGGACGCCAGCGTTTCGCCAGTTCTTTCACCGAAGAGACATCTAGGTTGCGATAATGGAAGAATTGTTCTAGCTCTGGCATCAAGCGGTGCAGGAAGCGACGGTCCTGGCAAATCGAGTTACCACACATCGGCGAGGCTTTCGGATTCACCCATTTTTTCAGGAATTCCAAAGTCTGCTGCTCCGCATCCTGTGCGGTCAATTTGCTGCGACGCACACGTTCAATCAGACCGGACTGACCGTGCTGACGGGTATTCCATTCATCCATGGCATTCAAGACACGATCCGGTTGATGAACTGCCAGTACCGGTCCTTCCGCCAGAATATTTAAATGGTCATCCGTGACAATGGTGGCTATCTCAATAATGACATCATTAACGGTATCTAAACCGGTCATTTCTAGGTCAATCCAAATTAACCGGGTATCTGGGCTACTACTCATGAAAGGTGATTCTTAAAGTTTTGCTAAAGCGGCATGGTAGCAAATTTCTTGCATCTTGGCTGTAATTCACCACCTGCTTCATGTTATTTTTGCCCTCCTCAATACGTGGTTTTTTCTAGGATATGAATGGCTCTAATTCGTAAACGCCGGTTGACTGAACAACAACAACGTCGGATTCAGAAACAGCAGCAAAATCGTCAGGAAGAATTGGATACGTCCAATGACCTTGAAGGCTTGGTGGTACAACATTATGGCCGCCAATTAGAAGTACAAGCCCTGTCCATTCCTGATCCTCATCCTGAAAAACCCGTGGTCGAATCCGGTGAACCTGAACCGTTCTGGAAGCCGATAGAACTGGGCAGTGTATGGCGCTGTCATACCCGAACCAATCTGGAGCTACTGGTCACAGGCGACCGGGTCAAATGGCAAGCTGACCCCAATACTGGACTTGGCATTATCACCGCGATTCATCCACGACGTTCCTTGCTGACCCGTCCGGATCGCTATCACAAGGTCAAACCTGTCGCTGCCAATATCAGTCTGATTGTGGTGGTGTTTGCACCTTTGCCAGAACCTGCCCCTATGCTGATTGACCGTTATCTGGTGGCCTGTGCAGATGCCGAGATTCCGGCCTTGCTGGTACTCAACAAATCTGATTTGCTAACCGAAAATGATCCGATCCTGCAATTGTTGGAAGAATATCGTCAGCTGGGTTATGAAGTCATGCTATGTCAATCCACAGGAGATTTATCAGCCTTAGCAACACGCCTGGATGGTGAAACCGTAGCCTTTGTCGGTCAGTCAGGTGTGGGCAAAAGCTCGCTGATCAATCACATCGTGCCGGATGCAGCGCAGAAGACCAATATCATTTCCGAGAACTCGGCACTGGGTCAGCACACCACGACCTCGACGCGTTTAATCGGTTTTGGCGAAAATGGTGCCCTGATTGATTCACCTGGGATCCGGGAATTTGGTTTATGGCATTTAACCTTAGATAAAGTCCGTCATGGCTTCCCTGAGATTGAAAACCTGCTTGGACATTGCCAGTTCAGAAACTGTACGCATAAGCATGAAAAACAATGTGCGTTACGTCAGGCGGCAGAACAAGGCGAGATCCTGCCACGACGCCTAGAGAGTTATTTACGCCTGATCGATGAAATTACCGAAGCTCAGCAAAAAAATTAGTTTTGTTTTGCAAACTAAGCTTGAAGCGGCGATTTTGATCGCCATATATATCGGATATACTTGAGATCAATTTTTGATTGTAATTTAGGTGACTTGTGGAACGTTGGCTGGAGTTTATGGGGAATCACCCCTTCTTGTTTGGAACCTTAGGGGTGTTGATTGTACTGTTCGTCATTTTTGAGGGACAACGCAACGGTCGCAAAATCTCACCACAATCACTCGGTATTTTGGTCAAAGCTAAAAATGCCATCCTGATTGATTTACGTGATGCCAAAGATTTCCGTGAAGGTCACATTAGCGGCAGCCGTAATATTCCGTATAACCAAATCGCAAGTCATGCAGATGAACTGAAAGCGGCTGAACGCCCATTGGTCTTTATCTGCAATCTCGGTCAAGTGGCTGGCAGTGCCCTACAGCAAGTCGGTCATGCAGATAGCTATCGTCTTGATGGCGGTATTAGTAACTGGAAAGCCCAAGGCTTACCTCTCGTCAAAAGCAAAGCAAAAGCTTAAGGAGATTTCTCATGGCTGCTGAAGTGACCATCTATTCAACGACTGTATGCCCTTACTGCATTCGTGCCAAACAGCTTCTTGAGCGTAAAGGCGTGGCTTATAAAGAAATTAACCTCTCTAACGAAGCACCTGAAGTGCGTGTAGAGCTCATGCAACGCACCAACCATCGTACAGTGCCACAAATTTTTATTAACGAGCAGTTTATCGGCGGTTTTGACCAACTTTACGCATTAGAACGTGAAGGCAAACTCGACGCATTACTGGCTTAATTTTTTATCTTAAGGACTTAATACATGAGTGAAGAACAACAAGCTCAACCACAATTGGCATTAGAGCGTATCTATACCAAAGACATTTCTTTTGAAGTTCCTGGCGCGCAAGTATTCACCAAAGAATGGCAACCTGAACTGAACATCAATTTATCCTCTTCTGCAGAAAAAATTGATCAAAACCATTTTGAAGTGGCGTTAAAGGTTGTGGTTGAAGCACAAAATGCAGGTGAAACTGCATTTATCGTGGATGTCACTCAAGCCGGTATTTTCCTAGTCGACAACGTTGAAGATGAACGTTTGCCCTACATTCTAGGTGCGTACTGCCCAAATATTCTGTTCCCGTTTTTACGTGAAGCAGTGAATGACTTAGTAACCAAAGGCAGCTTCCCACAATTACTGTTGACCCCAATCAACTTTGATGCGGAATTTGAAGCCAACATGCAACGTGCTCAAGCCGCCGCTGAAGGCCAAGCGTAATCGTCTGATGATATAAAAAAAGACCGCCATAGCGGTCTTTTTTTATCAATATAGTAAACGCTAAAAATCCTCATCCTGCATATGAGCCGAAGGATATAAGGCATCATGCATAGCTTCGACCAATTGTTGTGCGATTTCTTGTTTGGAGGCTTTTTCCAGATCTCGTTTTGACATGTGGTAATGCTCAGCAAAAAATACCGTCATGGCATTTTCATCAGAAGCGAAACCAATATCTGTACGTGAGACATCGTTGCAGGCAATCATATCCAGTTTCTTCGCCACCAGTTTACCGGCTGCGTAGGCTTCCACATTTTGCGTTTCAGCGGCAAAACCCACCATAAACGGTCGTTTGGCTTGCTGTGCGATGGTCGCCACAATATCCGGATTTTTCACCAGCGATAGATCAAGTGCATCACCCGCTTTTTTGATTTTATGTTCCGCCACATGCGCCACACGGTAATCTGCAACAGCTGCTGTCGCGATAAAAATGTCGCAGCCTTCATCTAATAACTGCAAACTGGTATCCAGCATTTGCTGTGCAGAGGACACATTGATCCGGCGTACGCCATTTGGGGTATCCAAAGTTACCGGGCCAGCGACCAAGGTCACCTTAGCACCGGCTGCATAACAGGCCGCAGCCAAAGCAAAGCCCATTTTCCCGGTACTATGGTTGGATATATAACGCACTGGGTCCATCGCTTCACGCGTGGGTCCAGCGGTAATCACCACGCGTTTTCCAGCCAGTAAGCCAAACTTTTCTGCAATCGCACGCTGGGCCTGATGAAAATATTCGGTGACCTGACGTGCAATGTCTTCAGGCTCTGGCAAACGCCCCAGCCCTACATCACCACAGGCCTGTGCCCCCGCATCCGGCATAATCACATGTACGCCATCACCAATCAGGGTTTGCAGGTTGCGTTGTGTGGCTTTCGCGGCCCACATTTGCTGGTTCATCGCCGGTGCAACCCATACTGGAGCTTTCGTGGCCAGGTAAAGCGTGCTCAACAAGTCATCTGCCAAACCATGGGCAAATTTGGCCAGAGTGTCACACGTCGCAGGAGCCACCAGCACCAGATCCGCCCAACGTGCCAACTCGATATGCCCCATACCCGCTTCGGCTTCTGGATCTAATAATGCGGTATGTACCGGATTACCCGACAAAGCTTGAAAAGTGAGCGGTGTAATAAATGCCTGTGCGCCTTCCGTCATCACTACCCGGACATTAAAACCATAGTCCTTTAAACGGCGGACCAAAATGGCACTTTTATAGGCGGCGATCCCCCCTGTAACAGCTAAAATAATATTTTTATGAGGAATTACACTTAAATCAAAGCTCACGAACAGGCTACCTTTCTGTTGCAGTGGCGCCAACAATAGCATTAAATAATGACAGACCCAAGTGATGCTCCTGCAAATTCACCGGGATTCAATAATTAAAAAAACATGAGAAAAAGAAATCAAAAATCATGCATCAATCCATCAAAGACTGGCCGGAACAAGAACGCCCTCGTGAACGTCTACTGAGCCAGGGTGCACAGAGCCTATCCGATGCCGAATTGCTGGCCATTTTTCTGCGCTCGGGATCACAACAACACTCAGCCGTTGAACTGGCACGCCTGATGCTGCAGCATTTCGGTCATCTGAATCCTATTTTTGATGCCTCCTTAGAGGATCTCAGCCAGTTTCATGGAATTGGCAGTAGCAAATACTCTCAATTGATGGCGGTCAAGGAATTAGGACGGCGTTATCTACGTAACCATTTTCAGCACGCCCGACCGGAACTAAACCACTCCCAGCTGGTCATGGATTATTTACGTTATGAACTGCTAGAAGAACAGCAGGAAGTCTTTGCCGTGCTGTGTCTCGATGCCGAATTACGCAAACTGCATTTTAAAAAGCTTTTCTACGGTTCCCTGAATCAGTGCAGCATTTCGATCAATCAACTGCTACGTTATGCGATCAGCCAACAGGCCAGCCATATCGTGATTGCTCATAATCACCCGCATGGCCGGGCACATCCTTCGGCCGAGGACTTGCACTTGACCCAACAAATACAGCAAGCCTGCGCACTGGTGGAAATTTGTCTTTTAGATCATTGTATTATCGCAGCAGATGGCAATTTTTCTTTTGCCGAACAACAACTCATCAAATCTCAATAAAGTCCTTCAGCCGCTTATTGACAAAGTCAAGACAACTGGTAAAGATCAACCAAAATTAGTGATGATTCAAATAACATGATCGTTCGCGACCAACCCAGCATCCTGAAAGTTCTGTTTTCCTGGCGCGGCACCATCTTGCCGAAAATTTTGCCCTCTTTGGGCTTTGTGATGCTGATTTCGACCATTATCGGCGGCCTCACTTACCTCAATATTTTGCATGTGCCAGAAGTCCCTTTGGTGGGCTTTACCCTGATCGGAGTAGTGTTGTCGATTTTCCTGGGATTCAGAAACAGTGCCTGTTATGACCGCTGGTGGGAAGCGCGAAAATTGTGGGGAATTCTCATCGCCAACTCCCGGCATTTTGATCGTGACTGTCGGGTTCTGACACAAGCCCGCCGTGAACGTGTGATTCAGCATGTGATTGTCTTTGCCAATGTGTTGCGTGACCGTCTACGCCACCAGACCGCGAATCCGACCGAGCTGGTTGAAACCAGTGGACTCAGTCAGCAGGCACTCACCCAGCTGTACCAACATCACAATGCGCCACAATACACCCTCACCTTGATTCACTGGGAACTGCTGCAAGCACTCAAAGATGGTGAAATATCCGACGTAATTTACATGCAAATGAACCAGCATGTCGCAGAGCTAAGTATGGTGCAAACCGGTTGCGACCGAATTGCCAACACTCCCTTGCCTTTTGCTTATTCGGTTCTGCTGAACCGAACCGTGTATTTTTTCTGTTTTATGTTGCCTTTCAGTTTAGGTTCAACGCTAGGCTTGGTGACGCCACTGTTGGTCGGCCTGTTGGCTTACACCTTTCTGGGCCTTGATGCACTGAGCAGTGAAATTGAAGAACCCTTCGGCACGCAAAGCAATGACCTGCCACTTGATTCGATGGTGCGCATGATTGAAATTGAATTACTCGGCAGTCTCGGCAAACCGACTCCACCGCCCATTCAAGCCCAAGACCATAACTTGCTCTAAGCCGTCTCGTCTATTTATTGAAAATCCTGCCAGATCCCGTACTGTTCAGGATTCACCTTAGGAATATGTCCGAGTCGAATCCAGGGCATATTCTCACCATGAAAATCACTGCCGACTGAGACCTTGAGTTGGTATTGTGCGATCATACGGTCAATCATCTGCCGGGTAGATAAAGGATCTATGCCTGGTGGGAGTTCAACAGCATGACCTCCTGCTTGCGCAAACAACTCGATTAGGTAGCGGACATTGGTGGCGGAGAGATCATAACGAGTCGGATGCGCCAATACGGCAAAACCGCGGCTTTGCTGAATCACCTGCACTGTCTCTGGCAGACTTAAACCATCAAAACGCACAAAGGCTTTCTTTCCTTCTTTCAAAAAACGATCAAAGGCTTGTTGCGGCCGGCTAACGATCTGCTGATTCACCAAAACTTTGGCGATATGGGTTCGGGTAATATGATCCGCTTGAAAATCCGCCAAAGCCAAGACTTCATCATAAATCTGCCGGCCAATCAGTGGCTGTAACAAGGCACAAATCTGTTCAGCACGTTGTGCACGGATCTGCTTCTGTTTGGCCAGTGCATCATAGAGCGGTTCCGGATTCTGCATATTCAAGGCCACAATATGCACGCCATAGCTTTTCTGGGTGGCTGGCCGCGACCATTGACTGGAAATTTCTACGCCCGTGATGATATCGAGTGGCTGTGACTGTGCCGCCTGCTGTGCCAATAGCACCCCATCCATACTGTCATGATCTGTCAGTGCCAGGGTATGAATGCCATGTGCGACTGCAGATTCGACCAGTGCTGCTGGAGACAAAGTTCCATCAGAAATATTACTGTGTGTATGTAAATCTACGCCTTGCATCTTTTATACTATGCCATTCACTTGAACAGATCAGATACTCTAACATGAAAGCACTTTTCGACTTTGTGCCGCTCATAATTTTCTTCTACCTCTATAAAACTGTTGAGCCAACAGACAAACAACATCCTCTTTTACAACTGATCGGTTCAGCAGGCGGTGTCGATAACAACAATATTCTGGTCGCAACCACAGGACTAATTATTTCCATGCTGGTGGTGTACGGTGCTTTATTTGTCATGCAAAAATTCCGTCTGGACAAACAGCAATGGCTAGTGCTGTTCATGACGGTGATTTTTGGTGGCATTACCCTGATTTTAAGTGATGACTTTTATATCCGTCTGAAAGCGGCATTGCTCAATCTGGTATTTGCCGGCGCTTTCTTGCTATCTCCTTGGTTCAGTAAAGATCGCACGCCACTGATCAAGCGTTTATTCGGTCCGATTCTGCATCTGACAGCTGCAGGATGGAAAAATCTGAATTTTGCCTGGGCCGCCATGTTTGTGGTCATGTCCTGTCTACATGTATTTTTTGCCTTTTTATTTATGGGTGGAAAATATTGGGGAGAATTTACCGCTTTTGGTGACATGATCGTGATGTTTTCTTTTATCATTATCCAGTTCATCATCTTGCGTAAGCATTTTAAGTCAACCGAAGAATAATTCACCGATTCTCAAGAGAAACAGATTCTATGCCTTTATTTGTAGTCACCTGCACCGATAACGAAGGAACCGTGGAAACACGTCTGGCAACCCGTCCTGCACATGTTGAACGTTTACAGCAATTAGATGATGAAGGTCGTTTAATTGTGGCAGGTGCAATGCCCAAAGATCCAAGCAATCCTCAGGCGGGTTTTTATGGCAGTACGATTATTGTCGATTTTGACAGCCGTGAAGCGCTGGATACCTGGTTACAAGATGAACCATTCCTAAAAGCCGGTGTGTATGGCCATATTGATGTTAAACCATTCAACAAAGCATTTCCAAAAGGATAATGTCATGCAGGGTGTGGTCAAAAGCCTCTTCGCGTTAAGCCTCTTTTGTTCTTCTGCCTGGGCTGTCGAAACGCCAGCACCCGCAGCGGTACGGCCGGCTCCGGCAACTTCCGCCCCGGCGACGACTGCAACAGTACCCGCAGCCAAACCGGGTATTCTTCCAGCCAATGCCACAGCCAGTCCAACCGGTCAACCTCAAGAAGTGCAACCACTGACTGCTGAACAGATTGCCAAGAACAAAGCGTTACAGGATGCCAAAATTAAAGCCCTGGTCAAAGACCAGAGCACGCGCCTGCAACAGCTAGAAAAAGCCAATCTTGCTGCGCTGGCACAAAATCAGGAACTACAACTCAAAAACGATAACTTAGGCGTGCAGTTACAGGTACTACAAAGTGAACGTAGCGCACAAATGTTTCTATACGGCGCTGCGACTCTAGCGGTTGGTGTGCTGCTTGGCTTTCTTCTTGCCAGTTATATCTATACCAAACGTCGTCGTCAGTGGTAAAACCCGGATACAGCACGACTGGCTTTCGTACAAGGGACAAACATCATGTCAGATGCGATTCAAACCGCCGATCTGGAATGGCAGCAGGTCGATGGCATCGACGTGCCAGTGTCGAAACAGTTTGGTGATGTCTATTTTTCCAAAGATAATGGCTTATTGGAAACCCGCCATGTTTTCTTAAATGGTAACGACCTTTCACCACGTCTGGCTGCACTGGCAGACTATGACTATTTTTGTGTGGGCGAAACCGGCTTTGGTACCGGTCTGAACATTTTGGCCTTATGGCAACTCTGGCAACAAGTTCGCCCCAACAATCACAGCCATTTACATGCGATTAGCGTGGAGAAATTTCCACTCAGCAAGGCTGATCTGATCCGTGCATTAAATGCCTGGCCAGAACTCGCACCTTTGGCTGAACAATTAATCGCCCAATACCCTTTACCGATTGCTGGCTGCCATCGTCTCTCTTTTCCGAAAGAACGCTTCAGCCTGGACTTATGGTTGGGTGATGCCCAAGCTGTATTCCCTGCCATGGTGAAAACCCAGCAAGTCAATGCCTGGTTTCTAGATGGTTTCGCCCCATCATGTAATCCAGATATGTGGGCGGAAAATGTCTTACAACATATCATTCGTCTGTCGGGTTACGGCACGACCTTTGCCTCGTTCAGTGTGGCAGGTGTGTTAAAACGAGGGTTGTCTGCTCATGGTGTCCAAATTTCACGACCGCGTGGTTTTGGTCATAAACGTGAAATGCTCAAGGCTATCTGGCAGGCCCCTGAGCCTACTACCAGTGACGGCGTTACGTGTTCTTCTCCGTCCCTAAATCAGCGAGACAACTGCAAAACGATTGCAGTACTTGGCGCGGGTATTGCCGGTTTAAGTGTAGCTTGGGCTCTGGCACAACGTGGCCATCAAGTTAAGATTTACGAGCGGAAAGCGGCCTTATCGGGTGCATCGGGGAATCCACTGGCATTACTCAACCCAAAACTCAGCCCGATTCAGCAAAGTCATACCCATTTAATGACCATCTGCTGGCAACATGCGTTGCGCCATTATGCCCAGTTCCTAGCCTTCCGTCCTCTGCAGGTCAATCAGCTGGCATTGAAAAAGCCTGATGAACTTTTGGACTTAGCCCAACAGTACCCTGCTGGACTACTGCACGCACAGACGCCGCAACAGTCCCTGTTAAATACACCGTATGCCAGCCTGAAACTCAGCAAGGCGGGAGCGGTATTTCCGCATCAGCTGCGTGATCAGATTGTACAACATCCTCTCATTCAGCTTGAAATCGCCACGATTAAACAACTGGTTCAGTCGGATGCGGGTATTGAGGTTTTCAATCAGGCCGGTGATTGTATTGCCCGTGTTGATCATGCCGTGGTGTGCTGTGCACAACAAAGCGCAGATTTCTTCGAGAATTATCCACTACTGAAACCGATTCGCGGTCAGGTGAGCTGGATTCCTTTAGCACATCCAATACTGCCGGTCGATCAGGCCTTCAGTTATGGTGGTTATTGTATGCAACTGGATCCACAACATCTGATTTTAGGGGCTTCATTCCATCCACAGCGGGATGACAGTGACGTATTGTTGGAAGATCATCAGCACAATGCTGATCTGTTTAACACCGTCTTTCCGGGTGAGTCACAAGATTTTCCAGCGATTGAACGCTGGCAAGGACGCGCCTCAATACGGGCACAAAGTCCGGACTATTTCCCTGTGCTTGGTAAACTTGATCCCGACAGTGAGATTTACACCTTTGCTGGCTTGGGCTCAAAGGGCTTTTTATTTGCACCTCTCTGCAGTGAGGTACTCGCTGCACTGATTCTAGAAGAAGCCTGCCCTGTTCCAGAGGCTGTGTTACAGCGACTGAATCCGCAACGTTTTTTCAAAAAGAGCAAGAGCAAAAAACCCTATCATGCTCAGAAAGCGCATCATGAGTGAGATTAAAGTGTTGTTGTTTTCTTCGCACTGATCCATAAAAAAGCGCCCGAAGGCGCTTTTTTTGCTTATCCCTGCTCAAGAGGCAAACCAGCATCACGTGCTGCGCGCGTACCTCCCACAAGGATCACGTATTCACGTGCTTGATCGAATGCCTCTAATTTTTCTGCCGCACGCAGGGCCTTACTACCACCGCCACACAGCATATAAATCGGTTGATCCGCTGCCACTTGAGTTAGGCTGTCGGCCGTTAAACCATTAATTGGTTGATTTACCGCACCTTTAACATGACCCTCTGCATAGGCATTTGAATCACGGACATCCCAGATAATCGCTCCTTCTGGGAACTCAAATGTTGTAATTTCTTGTTTACGGATCATTGCGCACTCCTTTGATATAAACAACACTTGGCAAATGAAGAAAACATCCCTAGCATCTCAAATATTCTTTCCCTTTGTAAAGGTCTAAACCATGCCATCTTTTGATATTGTGTCTGAACTTGAACTATTCGAAGTGAATCACGCTGTACAAAACACTCAAAAAGAAATTGCAACACGTTTTGATTTCCGTGGGCAAGACGTTTCTATTGAACTAAATGAAAAAGCGAAAGAAATTAAGATTTCTACCGAAAGTGACTTCCAGTGTGAACAAGTCTACAACATGCTGGAAAACCACTTCTATAAGCGTAAGGTCGATGTTCAAGCCCTTGATCCGCAAAAAGCCACTGCATCAGGTAAAAACGTCATTCAAGTGATCAAGCTCAAAGATGGCTTAGATTCAGATAGCGCGAAAAAGATCAACAAGGCGATTAAAGAAAGTGGCATCAAAGTGCAGTCATCTATTCAGGGCGACAAGATCCGTGTGACGGACAAAAAACGCGATACCCTGCAGCAAGTGATGAATTTCCTGCGTGAGCAGCAATTTGGCCTACCTCTGCAATTTAATAACTTTAAAGACTAATCGGCTCATAAACCCGCACAGCCCACGCTTCCTGATCCGATGTGCATGCATGGGCAATCCTGCTCTACAGCACATCCCACAGCAAAAAAAGCCCCACAAGGGGCTTTTTTTATACAGGAGATTTAATGCTGTGCATCGAGGAATTTTTGTTTGACCTCTTGCGGAATCTGACGTTTATTGCCATTCACATCCACGGCAACAAAGGTAAAAACACCTTCGGTCACACGTTTTGCAGGACGGGAAGAGTCATGGCTATCCCACACTTCAATCTGCATCTGGATGGAAGTATTGCCCACCTTGAGAATTTTGGTGTAACAGCTGATCACATCCCCAACTTTGACCGGCACCAGGAAAGTCATCTGGTTGATCGAAATGGTCGCGCAGCGGCCCTTACTAAAACGTTCAGCGTGAATCGCTCCCGCCAAATCCATTTGCGAAACAATCCATCCCCCAAAAACATCTCCACTCCAGTTGGTATCGGCTGGCATTGCGATGGTTTGAAGGGAAAGCGTCCCTTCCGGTTTTATATAAGAATCTGACACATTAACTCCGAACATGGGCATTAAGTTGCTGATCTAACCATTGTTGTAACTCGTTAGATCGAAGTGCACCGCTCATCCTCGCGATCTCAGTGGTCTTATTCATCAGCACCAACGTCGGGATACTGCGTACATGAAAAGCAGCACTGAGTCGAGGTGATTCTTCCGTGTTGATTTTGGCAAAGATCACTCGAGGATTCTGTTTTGCGACTTGAGCAAAATGCGGCGCCATCATTTTACATGGTCCACACCAATCGGCCCATAAATCAATCAAAATAGGTAAATCACTATTGGAAATGAAATGACTGAAATTCTGTTCATTCAGCTCAATCGGTGCCAATGGTAATAAGGCAGAGTGGCATTGTCCGCACGCCGGCCCGGCTTCCAGTTTTTCTTCAGGCACCCGGTTTTTGGCCTGACAATGAGGACATACAATAATCATGAGTTCACTCCAATATGCTGTTTTAAGAATTCTAATTGGGTCATGATGGCTTTTTCCAACCAAACAGACTGATAAATATCAAAATGCTGCATTTCCCACTCATGATAATCGACAAAAGGGGCCAGATGGTTCACCGTTTGCCGTACCGACTCAACCGGTATCAGGCTGTCATATTGTGCTGCAATCATCAGGACGGGAATATTAATTTTTCGCACTGCTTGTATCGGACGATAGCGCATTAAATGAAAAAATACCCGGGCTGGTACCTCTCCACTCCAGTAATAGTCTGGATTTAGCATAGCCTGATAGCCGACATAGGCATCCTCACGTGGCAGGAAGCATAGTCCATTCGGATCTACCACCGGTAAGGTGACCGGCGTTAAACCTACCTTACTGCCCATATAGTCCTGGCTCGATAACTTCAGCGCTTTTGGCAAATATGCTAATGGATAACGTTTAACGCTTTCGGCACCATCAACAAATGGCACTTGTACCATCACGGCCTGTAGATTATTCAGTTCAGAAGCAAGGCTAAGCACATAGCCCCCACTCAGCCCCGTACCCCAAAGCACAATCCGATGAGGATCAATCGACTTACGTGCCGCTACGTGCTGAATCATGGTGCGCCAGTCATCCAGCTGTTTTTCAATAGAGACCAGTTCACGCGGCCGGCCGGTACTTCCACCCCAATACCGATAATCAAATAGCACGACAGCATAACCGGCCTGTGCAAAACGCTGTGCATAACGAATCAGCTTGAAATGGCGTAATCCTGCGAAACCATGTGCCATAAGAATCACTGCAGGTTTTTCTAAGGCTTTAGGGCGATAAAAATCGGCAGCAATCACATCCTGACCGCTTTTGACATACAGTGGTTCAACTGTATAAGCGTACATAGCTGCTCCCATACGTTATATTTTGTTGGTATTTTCTTGTAAAAATTCAGGTGACTGCAACTCAAGAACGAGCTTAATGCTATCATACTGCATAAAACATACAGATACTCTGGAGTAACAAAATGAGTGAGAATGTCGGCTTTGCAGGCCAGATTGGTCCTGAACATGTCGCTCAAGTGGTTGAGAAAGGCTTCAAATCGATTATTAACAACCGTCCAGATATGGAAGGTGGCCCAGAACAACCGACCAGTGCACAAATTGAAGAAGCAGCACGTCAATCAGGCCTGGATTATGTCTACCAACCTGTGGTTGCCGGTCAAATCACCGAAGTGGATGTACGTACTTTCGCCAATCATTATAATGAATTGCCAAAACCAGTCTTGATGTTCTGCCGTACTGGTAATCGCTCAAACAACCTGTATCAGCTTGCCAAACAGATGGATCTGCTAGACGACTAATCCTCTCGCTAAGCGAAGCCCGAATTTTTTCGGGCTTTTTTTATCTCCTCAATATTCCCATCATTACACCTCATTTGAAATTGCATAATTGCTATAAACACCCCCATGTTTTTCGATTAAGCTGATGGCCGAAATCAGGTTTAAAGGATGAATGATGAAAAAGTTAGTTTTGCTCTGTATCGTGTTGATCAGTGTCAGTGCTTGTTCTTCCATGCAAATACGCCCAACCGCGAGCGTTTCTGTAGGAACGTCCATCCATTAACAGCAGCAAGCCAACCTTACTCAAGTTTTTTACTCTGCAGTGAATGTAAGGATTTGCAAGATTTCCCTTCCGCATCCCGGATTTTCTTATATATTGAAAATACGCTTTTCTTTATTCCTAGAATCTTATGTACGACATTATTATTATCGGTGCGGGGACGGCAGGTATTGCCGCTTATCAAGAAGCCATTAAACACACTCAAAACATTTTAATCATCAATGATGGCCCATGGGATACCACCTGTGCACGGGTCGGCTGTATGCCGAGTAAAGTTCTCATTTCGGCCGCCGAGCGTATGCATGATATTCAGCATGCCGAACAGGTCGCTTTGCAGGTAACAAGTCAAATCGACACCTCTCAAGTGATGTCACATGTGCGTAGCTTGCGTGACCGCTTTACTGCCGGAACCTTAAAAAGTGTGGAAAAATGGCCGGCAGAACACAAAATTTCCGGTAAGGCACATTTTGTTGATGCACAGACCGTTGAAGTAGAGGGACAACGCTATCAAGCCAAACATTTTATTCTGGCTGTAGGTTCAACACCCGCACTGCAACCACAATGGCAACAGGTCTTGGCTGAGCGTCTGATCAACTCAGATCAGATTTTTGAATTGCCTGAATTACCACGCGCTTTGGCCGTGATTGGCAGCGGTGTGATTGCATTGGAACTAGCACAAGCCATGCAACGTTTGGGGGTTGAAACCACCATTTTTGCCCGTAGCAATAAAGCCGGAATTCTGTCTAGCCCAACCTTGCAAACCTTATCCCAGCAAGTGCTTGGCCAAGAGCTGAATATCCTGTTTGAAACACTGCCGGACAGTATGCAAAGACACAATGATGAAGTTGAAATCACCTATACCCATCAAGGCAAAGCAAAAAAAATCAGAGTCGATTATGTGTTGAATGCCACAGGCCGACAAAGCCTCTTAACAAGCTTAAAATTGGAAAATATCGATCCGGCCTTTAACGAGATTAAATCACTACCGGTTGATGCCCAGAGCAAACAGCTAGGTGATTATCCCATCTTTATTGTGGGTGATGCCTTCAGCCAAACTCCAGTTCAGCATGAAGCAGCCCATGAAGGAAAACAGGCTGTGCACAACTGCCTGAGTTATCCACAAACTCAACCGATTAAAACCCTAACCCCCTTAGCGATTGTTTTCAGTTCTCCACAAATGGCAATTGCAGGAAAGTCTTACCAGCAACTAGAAAGCGAGCAGCATAAGTTTGTCACAGGGCAAAGTAGCTACGAAAAACAGGGACGGGCTTTGGTACTGGGTAAAAATCAAGGTGCCATTGAAGTTTACGTCGATGTTCAGACGGGACAACTTCTGGGTGCAGAACTATTCCTGACCGAGTGTGAACATTTGGCTCATCTACTTGCCTGGATGATTGATGAGCAGTTGACGGTAGATGCCATTTTGCAAAAACCGTTCTATCATCCAACCCTGGAAGAAGGCTTACGTACGGCCCTGAAACACGCACGCCGACAATTAACCAGTCTCTAAATGCTGTTCATCATGTAGAATTTTTGCCACGCGCTCGGTATGGTCCACCACATGTTCCAGCCAGCGCTGTGCAGCCAAAAGATTCAACGCCTGTGCGGCAGAGATTTGAGCATTCGCCGAACGTTCAATAACTTGATGCCGTAATACAGTCTGCTGTTCACGTATCCAGAAACGGGTTGCTGTCAGTTCTTCCACCAACGCGAGTGGTAATTTTTCCGACGGATCAACCAGCAAATACGGAATATGCTTGTCTAGCAGATCGGCAAACTGCTGTAATACCTGATCCAGTCCGGTTTGTGATCTCAAGACTTCAATATTAGCAATCGTCTGTAAATCCCCATATAAAATCCGTGCATAAACCATCAATCGTAACAGTGCGATCAGCCGTTGCTGGTCTGCCTTGGATTGAGGCACAGGCATGTCTTGCAGATATTGCTCCACTTTTTGCAAGATGGTGCCCAATTCCTGGGTGTGTACCATCGAGGCAATAATCTCACCCCGCAGGCACTTCAACAGCAAGGTATAAATATCGACGATTGTCTGGCGTAATACACTTTCAGCAGCAGCAATCGCAAGTGCGGGAACCTCAAGCAAAGAGTCATCCAAATAACGGATACTGGTCAGCTCTTTCTCTGGAATCAAATACACAATCAGCTGTTCCAGCTGCTTGATCAGCGGGATAAAAATCAGTGCTCCCAGCAAACTAAAAGCAGTATGGAAAGCAGCAACCATAACTACAGCATCAACATGCTGCAATAAAGCCACCGATTGTGCCAGCCAAACAAAACCGGGTAAGAGCAGGAAAAAAGCCATGACGGCTGTTAGCATGTTAAAGATCACATGTACTGCAGCGGTCCGTTTGGCACTGGCAGTAGCGCCAATTGCTGCGAGTACTGCAGTTGCAACAGTTCCAATATTCTGTCCAATCACCAGGGCCAAGGCCTGTTGTAAGTCGATGGTTTGAGTTGCCAAAGCTGCCAGTGTGGTAGTCACGGCAGCGCTGGAAGACTGCAATAAAATGGTCATGACCAGACCAATCAGTACCAACATCAGGCGAGTGAGTAGTGTTTCACTAGACCAGGCTGAAAAATCAACCCGTTGTGCTGCATCGGCCATTGCCGTTTGCAAAAGATCAATACCAAAAAATAATAAGCCAAAACCTGCAATTGCCAGTCCAAGTAAAGCGACATGATCACGGCCAAAGAGTTTTAATAAAGCCCCCATACTGATAATCGGTAAGGCAAAACTGGCAATCGAGAATTTCAACCCGAGCAAGGCTACCATCCAACCAGTACTGGTGGTTCCAATATTCGCGCCGATAATCACCCCAATCGCATGACTGAAACTGAGCACTCCGGCACTGACAAAACCAATCGTCGCTAAAGTTGTGGCGGTTGAAGACTGCACCAGTAAAGTCAAACCTATACCGGAAAACATAGCCTTGAGCGGAGATCCAGTAAATCGGGTCAGCCACAGGCGTAGGCTCTCCCCTGCAATCGCTTTCAGGCTATCCGTCATCAAGGACATTCCCAAAAGAAACAGGCCAATCCCACCCAAAAGTTGTGTTAAAACACTCAGCACAGCCACATCCTTGCTTAGAGTCATCAATTTAATGCATCCATCTACTGAATGAGCATAACACCGAATCTTTTTAAGGGAATCAAATCAGCGAAATTTTGTCTGTCTCTTCAACCATTTGAAATAAAGGAATGGAATCTCTCCTTATATTCATTTGCAAAATGGCATTTTTCCAGATCACATAACAGATTTAACTCATTTAATAGATGAGGCTATAGAACAGTTCCGCATTCAAATGAAATCGGCAAAATTAAAGAGGTTCATTTCGTTAGAAATAGCGGGGCTATTGAATCAATATCGATCATCTATGGAAATTTGCAGACAATAAAAAAGCCTTCATTTTCATGAAGGCTTTTTTCAATGCTTTAATATTAGGCAGTTTCTAATTCCGCTGCAGCAGGTGCTGTTGTATCAATTTTATCAGACTGCTGATCATGACAAATTAATGCCACGGCGATCGCAGTGATCAACACCGGAATGCCCACGGCAATAAAGTTTACATACGCAGGCAAACTCATCCCCAGTAAGGCACCGATCAGAATCGGACCCACAATTGCCCCCATACGACCGATCGCAGAGGCCCAACCAATACCAGTTGAACGTACGGCCAATGGATAGAACTGTGCAACATAACTATACAACAACATTTGCGAACCAATCGATGCAGCACCGGCCAAGAACACTAGGATGTATAACAAGAACTGAGAAGATTGTAGCCCCATCAAGCTCATCACAATTGCACCCATGATTCCGAGGCACATCAGAACCGGCTTTAAATGGAAACGGTCAGCCAGAATACCACCACCCACAATACCCACGACAGCACCCATATTCATGGTCATCATGAACATCAGGCTGTTATCCATGGAATAACCTGCCGCCATCATCAGTTTTGGCAACCAGCTGCTGAGTGCATACATAGTCAATAGACAAGTGAAGAATGCTAGCCAGAACAAGAGAGTATTGGTGGCACGACCACGTTTAAATAGACTGACTACACTCGCTGACTCAGGCACATCCACCTTGTGTAACTCAAAAATCGTAGTATCCGTAACTGTCACCTCAGGTGCCAACCGACGTACGATCTGTCGAGCTTGTACTTGGTTGTTTTGTTTAACAATAAAAGTAAGAGACTCGGGCAGAAACTTCCAAATCACTGGCAGTAAAAACAATGGAATACCTGCGATAAAGAACATGATTTTCCAGCCAAACACTGGAGTAAACCAAGAACCCAGTAAAGCAGCCATCACACCGCCTACCGCATAACCACTAAACATGGTCGTAACCAAAGTACTGCGCATGGTCTTCGGTGCATATTCGGAAGTTAATGCTACGAGGTTTGGCATCACGCCACCAATGCCTAAACCGGCAAGAAAACGTAAAATCGCAAATTCAGTTGGATTGGAGGCAAATCCACCCGCAAAAGTTAGACCACTGAACAGCACGATACAGATCATGATGACTTTTTTACGGCCAATTTTATCGGCCAAAGATCCAAAAGTCATCGCACCGAACATCATACCCGCCAATGCTGTACTGGCTAACATACCTGCTTGTACAGCACTCAACCCCCAATCTTCCATTAATAGCGGTAAAACCACGCCATTAATGGCCAAGTCATAGCCATCAAATAAAATGATCAGTAGACACCATGCCACGACTTTAAAATGAAAGGGACCAAATTTTGCGTGATCAATGACGTTATTGGCATTCACTGCTTGATGTGCCATTCCTCACCTCCTGTGGGTTATGTTTCAATGAACCGTGATCGCCAACTATAAAATGAAGCTCATTTAGCACTTCAAATTACTTTTTAGCCTCTCGGTAGATAGAGCAACTTTCACACAAAACATCGAGGTTTAAAATTCAACATTAGTCTAAAAACCCTTTATTTATTATGTATTTATTTTTATTTCAGCAACTCAAATATCCTAATTCAGCTTTTCACCCGGCAAAGAAAAAACCCCCACCATACAATCATGGCGGGGGTTTTTAGAATAATGAGCTGGCGATGACTTACTCTCACATGGGTAACCCCACACTACCATCAGCGCGA
>NZ_JAQIHG010000008.1:45974-94815 GCF_035916735.1 Acinetobacter minutum | reverse complement strand
CTTTTGACCGTCTGTCTTCGGTGTTTGTCTCAAACACGGTGCATGAAGAAAACCAGCCATCGCATCTCAAACTGACCAATGCCTCAATTCCGGTGAATGTAAACTTGCCAAAATGGGATGAACCGGCACAGCGTTACTGCCCTGCTGGGGTGTATGAGATTGTGCAGGAAGAAAGTGGTCCACGTTTCCAGATCAACTCGGCCAACTGTGTGCACTGCAAGACCTGTGACATCAAGGATCCTTCACAGAACATCACCTGGGTAACGCCAGAAGGTGGTGGTGGTCCGAACTATCCAAATATGTAAGGGATAATACCACCTTCACTGTAAAAGCACAGCTTTTACACTTGCGGCACGGCAAAGCGTTGCTTTGCTGATCGTGCCTCAGGTAGTGGTTGTCCGAATTATCCGAATATGTAATCTTCGGGTATTCTTGCGAATGAAGAATATATTCCGCAAGTTCTCATATCCAAATAGATCAGATCAAAAAAATCCCCTTTTCTAAGGGGATTTTTTTGATTCTGGAACCAGAAAGTCTAAGCCTAGAAAATTATCCTTTCTGGATTAGATAACGGTATTCCTTATGGTTGTTTGCATCCAAACTTTCTTCCTGTAACAACAGCTCATGGCCCAAATGCATACAAAATTTGGGAATATCCCAAGAGGTTGAAGGATCCGTGGCCAACACTTCCACCACATCCCCCGATTTTGATTTGCGGATGGCCTGATGCAGCATCATGACTGGCTCAGGGCAGCGTAAGCCACGTGTATTTAACTGAATAGTGGGCGTAATGGGTTGTTCAGACATCAGCAGACTCAAAACAAAAAATCGTCATTATTTTAACATATTCCTTTTTGGCTCGCCTGTTTACGCCCCGTTGTTTTGCTGATCGCTCTCCTTACTATTTTTCATACGGTTTTCTAGATGCACGGCACGGCGTTCTTCGGTATGATTAAATTCATTTTTAATATCAAGAGTCTTTAGGAAAGATCATGAACGAGGAATCAGGCCCGTCGTGGGGGATGCGTGGTTTACGCAAGTGGCTCAGTACCGCACCGGAAACTCGCGACGAACTGTTAAAATTAGTACAAGATTCACGTCGTTTTTTAGAACCTGATACAGTCGCCATGCTAGAAGGCGTGCTGGATTTACCCGCCACCAAAATCCGCGAAGTCATGACTCCGCGTACAGCGATGATCAGCTTGCAAGAAGATGATGAACTGCTGGATATACTGCATGTCCTGATTGAGTCAGCACACTCACGTTTCCCGGTATTTTCATCGGATCAACCCGATAATGTCGTTGGTATTTTGCTGGCCAAAGATCTGCTTCCTTTCCTCACCGAACGCAATCACAAGGTCGATATTCGAGCCTTGATGCGCCAGCCTTTGTTTGTTCCAGAAAGCGCCCGCTCTGACCAAGTCATGCGTATGCTGAAAAACACCCAAACGCATATTGCCATTGTAATCGATGAATACGGTTCTACGGCTGGCCTCGTGACCTTAGAAGATATTCTGGAAGAGATTGTCGGTGAAATCGAAGATGAACACGACAAGGTCGATGAAGAAGCGCAATACATCATTCCCGATCCAAGCCATAGCACAGCCAATGCCTGGATGGTACAAGCACTTACACCAATTGAACATTTCAACACTGTATTAGATGCTGAATTTTCTGACGATGAAGTAGAAACTGTCGGCGGTTTACTGCTTCAGGAAATGGGTCTAGTGAGTGATTTGCAAGGCCAAGTGATAGAGCTTGGCGATTGGCAATTTACCATTGTCGAAGCAGATGCCCGCACTATTCATCTGATTCGAGCTGTACGTAAATGAGAGCCTATTTTGACAAGCTGCTAAGTCCCTCTTCCTCAGAGAAACAGCTGCCACTAATTTTTCCTTTGTTGATTTCGCTCTGTGCAGGTGCCCTGTTCAGCTTTGCGCTGGCACCCTACCATTATTGGTGGATCGCACTGCTCTCTCCGGCACTGCTGTATGCAACACTGAGCAAACGCTCTGCCCGCCAAGCATTCTTTATCGGCTGGTTTTACGGTATCGGCTTGTGGTTTGTCGGAGCATTCTGGCTTTACACCTCCATTCATGTCTATGGCGACACCAATGCAGCCGTCAGTGTCCTGCTAATTGGGATTATGGCCCTGGTCATGGGCTTGTTTACTGCTGTACAAAGCTGGTTGTACCGTCGTTTTTTCCCGGAAACCCCACTAACTTTTGCACCGCTGTGGATTCTCTCTGAATGGTCAAAAACCTGGCTGTTTACCGGATTCCCTTGGCTGTTTGCGGGCTATGCCTTTACCGAGCGTTTTCTCGATGCCTATGCTCCCATTTTTGGGGTGTTTGGCGTGTCTTTCGTGGTGGTCATTCTGGCCTGTGCCGTGGTGGAAATCTGCAAAGGACGTTTCTTCTGGCTCATTCCTTCCGCATTGCTGTTACTCGGTGCATGGGGCGCAGCGCAACTGAGTTTTGTCGAACAGAAACCTGGAAAACCACTCAGCGTTTCGCTTATCCAGGGCAACATCCCACAAGATTTAAAATGGCTGACCGAATATCAGAACAAAACCCTGATGATTTACGCCAATCTCAGCCAGAGCGAATGGGGGCGTGATCTGATCGTCTGGCCGGAATCCTCGATTCCACTCTTTCAAACCGATATTCAACCCTTCTTGCAGGCTATGGCGACTCAAGCTCGGCAAACAGGAACAGCTTGGGTAACCGGTATTCCCTACTGGGATCAGCCAGAATCACAGCAGACCGGTCATGCCATGTACTACAACTCGATTATGGCCAGCGGTCACGAAGCATCGGGACTGTATAAGAAACAGCGCTTGGTGCCGTTTGGCGAATATATTCCCCTTTCCGGCATGCTCAGCTGGGTTTTACCCGGCCTACAAAACGATGTCAGTCTGAGTGGTTTTTCACGGGGTGCTAGAGAGCAAAAGCCACTGCTCGTCCATCGACATCCTCTGGGTTCTGCGATTTGTTACGAAGTGGCATACCCGAATCTGACCCGTCGTAATGCCAGCGACAGCGATTTTCTGGTGACAGTATCCAATGATGCCTGGTTCACGGGTACAGCTGGCCCATGGCAGCATTTACAGATGGTGCAGATGCGTGCCAAAGAAAATGGTCGCTGGTTTATCCGTGCCACCAATACCGGCGTGACGGCTTTTATTGACCATGAAGGACATATTGTCAAACAGGCACCACAGGATCAAGCTACCGTGTTACGCGGAGATTTACCGGCCATGCAAGGACTTACCCCTTACACCCGTTTCAATGACTGGCCGATCTTAGCTTTCGCCCTGTTCCTGCTGATTTTAGGCTGGATCTACCGCCCACGCGTGGTTGATGTATCGTTTAAATCACGGCGCTAAAATACTGCAAACAGAAAACAGAATAAAAAAACCGGGAACACTCCCGGTTTTTTTATCTTTTAAATCCACTCATAGCTCAAGTAGGCCAGCATCATGGCCAAAAACAACATGGGCAACAGCCGGTAAATTTGAAATATCCATTGTTCTTTATGATCACTCAAGTGACTGAACGGCAGCAAACTCACTTTTAAAGCTGTATAGAAGCACACGCTCAGCAAGGCACTGAGTAGCGTCAAGGCAAAAAAGCCCAGTATAATCTGGCTACTACCACCAGTCATTTGCCAAAGCTGCTCAAGTTGGCCTGTTAAAGGCAACAGGCTTAATGTAAGTAAAATTGATTTCAGCAGCGCACGGTGAATGCGATAAGTTTCTTCAGAAAAAATAAAACTTTTCATTCGCCCCTCCCTGCGAATCTGCATGTTACAAATGTAAGTATGTAAGCTTTCCAATAAATAAAAAGTCCATTTTCCTTCATTATTTCAATAAATTGTAACCATCTCGGATACGAATCATTCTTATTCTAAATCGTATATTCAACTACTACCTTAGGGATGTAGGGTCTACATACAATTCTGCACTTATAGGCTCGAGACTTTTTGTAATTTTTTAAGATTCACGATGCTGGATTTATCGTACTATTCGATTACCACCCACTCGCTTTATGCTCAGCATAGAAACTACAACCGAGAGCCAAAAGAAAAATATTTTGTCTAGATGTTGCCTATTTCCATAAAAATCATTCATATTCTTTAACATACGTTGACTGCAGATCTTTTATTTGCAGTCCGCCCCCACACTTCTTAATCCCAGAATTGATGTATATGCCAAATCCTGTTGATGCCAGCGCTGTTGTTTATCGTGTACGTGTTGCTGTACCAGTGCATCTCTATGATTGTTTTGACTATATGCTCAGTGCAGAACAGTATCAGCTGGCTCAACCTGGTGCACGTGTGGCGGTGTCTTTTGGTCGGCAAAATCTGATTGGTCTGATTGTTGAAAAACTGGCGCTGGATACCCCGCTCGATCCAAATATCAAACTGAAAGCCATCACCGAACTGTTAGATGAACAGCCGATCTTAGATGCAAAAGTTCTCACCCTTTTAAACTGGGCCGCCCAGTATTATCAATTTCCCATCGGTGAAGTGATGCAAACTGCGCTGCCTGCCTTGTTACGGCAAGGTAAACCGCTCAATCTGCTGGCACGCACCTGGACCTTGCTGGATCAGCAAGCAGATAACAAGATTAGTCGTTCAAGCAAGCAGCAAGAGGCCTACCGGATTTTGAAATTGCATCCCGTTGGGACTGCAGAAAATATTTTGAATCTGAACGGGATTGAAACCGCAACCCTCAAGGCGCTGGAAAAAAAAGGCATTGTGCAGTGCCTGCTGGAAAACCAGGATTTCTCGCCTGAACCGGTGCAGTTGGCACACATGCCGTTAACCCCCAATCCAGATCAGCACAAAGCCATCCAACAGATTCTCAAAGCTCAGCATAAATATCAGGCTTTTTTACTCGATGGCCTGACGGGGAGTGGCAAAACTGAAGTGTATCTGCAAGTGATGCATGAGGTACTCAAACAGGGCAAACAGGTACTGGTCTTGGTTCCGGAAATTGGCCTGACACCACAAACCATCAGCCGTTTTCAGTCACGCTTCCATTGCCATATGGCGGTTTTACATTCCGGGCTGAATGACAGCAAGCGCTTGAAAGCCTGGCGCGATGCACAAAGTGGCAGAGCTTCAATTATCTTAGGAACACGTTCAGCAATTTATACGCCACTGCCACAGTTGGGTCTGGTGATTCTCGATGAAGAACATGACCTATCTTTTAAGCAACAAGAAGGCTTCCGTTACCACGCACGGGATGTCGCGCTATACCGGGCACATCTAGAAAACTGTCCCATCATTTTGGGATCAGCCACTCCAAGCATTGACAGCTATCATCTGGCAGAACAAGGCAAACTGACCCGTCTTGAGCTGAACCAGCGTGCTGGCAATGCCCTGTTACCCAAAATGCACCTGATCGATGTAAAAATTGCCAAAAAGCAACATGGACTGAGTCAACAACTCATCGAGCAAATTCAACTCCGCCTAGAACGCAAAGAACAGGTACTGGTGTTTCTGAACCGTCGCGGTTATGCCCCTGTACTGATCTGTGAAAGCTGTGGCTGGCAGGCCAACTGCCCACACTGTGATGCGCATTTTACCCTGCATACACAGCCCTACTCACATTTGCACTGCCATCATTGTGGCAGCATTCATCGTCTACCAGAACAATGTCCTTCCTGCCAGCAGACTACGCTCAAACCGATTGGTATGGGCACCGCCAAAGTCGAGGAAAATTTACAGACCTTGTTCCCGCATTACGACGTGATTCGGGTCGACCGTGACAGTACCAGCAAAGTAGGCAGTTGGCAGAAAATTTATGATCGGATCCAGCAGAGTAAACCCACCATCTTACTGGGCACCCAGATGCTGGCCAAAGGCCATCATTTCCCCTATGTTACTCTCGTAGCCATTCTGGATATTGATGCTGGCTTGCTCAGTGTCGATTTCCGTGCCACCGAACGTACGGCACAGCTCATCGTCCAAGTGGCGGGGCGTGCCGGCCGCGGTGAACATAAAGGTGAGGTGTATTTACAGACCCTCAGACCCGATCATCCCTTACTCAACACGCTGATTAAAGAGGATTATCGTGCCTTTGCCAAACAAACCCTGAAAGACCGCAAACTGGCTCTGTTGCCCCCTTACCGCTACGCCATGCTAGTACGCTGTGAGTCACGTCAGCAGGAACAGAACCAGCAGTTCTTACAACAACAGGCCGAGCTGTTGCGCCAACGCTCGAATGGTGAAATTGAAATCTGGGGCCCGATTCCAGCACCGATGGAACGCAAGGCAGGGCGCTATCAAGCCCACATGGTACTGCTCGCCAAAGATCGGGCACATTTGCATTTTTACAGCCGTCCGTGGTGGCAACAACTAGTGCATGAACGCCCTTCTCAGATGAAAATGTCGATTGATGTGGATCCGCAGGAGCTGAGTTAACAATCCCCTACAAATTAATGCCCTATTGTCTAAATTCATGTTTACAATCAAGGGCATTAGAACCCTCCTTTCGAACAGCTGATGTCTTTACTGTTACAAGTCACCATTTTCTTGGGTGCGGCACTGATTCTGGTGCCATTAGGTAAGCGCCTCGGTATTGCCAGTATTCTGGGTTATCTGTTCACGGGCATCCTGCTTGGCCCGAGCGTGTTCAACATTGCCCATGACCCGCATGCGATTATGGAATTGGCCGAGTTTGGCGTCATTATGCTGATGTTCTTGATTGGCCTGGAACTACGACCGCAACGTTTGTGGGAAATGCGCCATTCCATGTTTGTCATGGGTGGCTTGCAAATGCTGCTGAGTGGCATTGTATTGATGCTCGGTGTTTTTTTACTGCTGAATACGACACTGAGTGCCAGCTTCATTCTGGGTTTTGCCCTGGCTCTATCGTCCACGGCCTTTGTCCTGCAAATGCTGAGTGAACAACAGCAGCTCAATACCGTATACGGCCGACAGGCCTTTGCCATTTTGCTGTTTCAGGACATGGCCGCCATTCCCTTACTTGCTGCAATTCCGTTACTGGCTGGGAGTGGCTCCACACATCATGGCATTGCCTATTTTGCCGCGATTATTGCAGCCTTTACCGGGCTATTTCTGTTCAGCCGTTACGTCATGCGCCCCTTTTTCCGTTTCGTAGCCAAGAGTGGCGCAACCGAACTCATTACTGCGGTCGGCTTATTTATTGTGCTGGCCGTAGTCTTACTGATGGAAACCCTGGGAATCAGTACCACCTTGGGGGCATTCCTGACCGGGATGTTGCTGGCCGATTCTGAATTCCGCCATGAACTTGAAGCCAGTATCGCACCCTTTAAAGGATTATTGCTGGGCCTGTTCTTCATGACGGTTGGAATGACCACCCAGCTCCATCTGGTACTGGACAACCCTGAGCTGATTGTGGGTAGCGCGCTATTATTGATGCTGGTCAAAGCTGCCTTGCTGGTAGGTATTGCACGCTACTATCGACGCAGCTGGAGAAACAGCCTGTTACTGGCAACCTGTCTCGCACAGGGAGGCGAGTTTGCCTTCGTCGTGCTGACGGTTGCTCACACTGAAAAGGTGCTGAGTACAGTACTGTTTGAACCGGCAATGCTGATCGTGACCCTGTCTATGATGCTGACACCACTTAGCTACTGGGCCATGCACAAGCTACTCAGCCGCTGGAATACGGGATCGACTCGACCAGATGATTCAATTCCAACAACACAGCATCCAATCATTATTGCCGGTTTTGGTCGTTTCGGGCAGATCGTGGCGCGGGTCGCCCGACTGCAACACATTCCTTTTACTGCAATTGACAACAATCCGCAGCACCAGCATTTTGTCCATCAGTACGGCGGCTCACTGTATTATGGTGATGCCACCCATCCCGACTTGCTACGTTCGGCCGGCATCCAGCATGCCAAAGTGTTTGTGCTCGCAATTGATGATGTCGAAGACTCTATGAACGTCGCCCGGCATATCAAACTGAATTATCCCAGCTTAAAACTGCTGGTTCGTGCACGTGATCGGCATCATGTACATTTGCTACGGGAAATCGGGGTACAACTGATCTGGCGGGAAACCTATCTGTCATCTTTGGGCATGGCCTTGCAGGTTTTACGCGAACTGGATGTACCCGAACAACAGGCCTATGACAATATTGAACGTTTCCGTGACTATGATGAAAAACTGCTGGAGCAACAGCAGAGCATTTTCATGGATCCAGAAAAAATCCATGAATCACAGCGGAATGCCTTGCTTGAACTGGAACAGCTGTTTGAATATGACCGTGAAATCAGCACATCCTCCACAGGTGTCAATTTAACCCGCGGCTTAGAAAATCATCGTATTGATGTAACACGGGATGAACCCAATTGACTTGTGTTTTACAATATCACCACCATTAAGACAGGGTCTTGGAGAATACTATGTCTGATTTACGCCAACGCTTTTTTATTGAAGACTGCCCTGTTCGTGGTGAAGTAGTTCATTTAGAAGAAGCTTTACAAACCATTTTGGGCCAACGCCCGTATATGCCTGCTGTACAAATCCTGCTGGGAGAAATGCTGAGCGCAACGGCCTTGCTGGCCAGCACCCTCAAAATCAAGGGACGCATCAGTCTGCAGATTCAGGCCAGTGGCACCTTTAAATGGGCGATGGCTGAATGTAACCATCTCGGTGAAGTCCGCGCCTTGGCAGATTACGAAGAAGACCCACGTTTTGTTGCTGCAGAAGACAGCAGCGTGGTGCTGAAATCACTACTCAACCCTGTACTGTTTATCAACATCGAACCGGAGTTTGGTGAACGCTATCAGGGCATCGTACCATTGGATCAACCGACCTTGGCAGGCTGCCTGATGCAGTATTATGATCTGTCTGCACAGATCCCGACGCACATTGTCTTGGCCAGCAATGCCCAGCACTCGGGTGGTTTACTGATCCAGTTGTTACCGCGCAACAATGAAGAAGAACAGAAGTTTGTCGATGAAGATCTATGGCCACGCCTGATCATGCTGACACAAACACTGAAAGTGGAAGAATTGACTGAACTGGATCCGAATGAAATTCTTTACCGTTTGTACAATGAAGAAAAAGTTCGTTTACCCGAAGTTGAAGCATTACGTTTTGGCTGTACCTGTTCCAAAGAACGCTGCGCGATTGCCCTGCAACAAATCGGCCTCGAAGCCGTGAAAGAAACGCTGGAACATCAAACCCCAATCGTCATGGATTGTCAGTTCTGTCAGGCTCAATATACCTTTAGCGCTGAAGAAGCCTTGGGCCTGTTTGGCAAGCATGTCAGTTAACCTAGGCAAATACTAAAATACGGCACGAAAAAATCCTGCCGTTTCCCCAAGCCAGTGACCCGCTCACTGGCTTTTTTCATAAATTGAAACAATATTGCACGGCACTCAGCTATGCTTTCTACAGAATAAAACTAATAATCTAATAAAACTGAATGATAAATCATCACCATGACCAAAAATTATTATGAAATTCTCGGTGTCTCGCGGCATGCTACACAAGAAGAAATTAAAAAAAGTTACCGAAAACTCGCCAAAAAATATCACCCGGATATCAGCAAAGAATCAGATGCTGAAGAGAAAATGCAGGCGGTCAATGTTGCTTATGACACATTGAGTCATCCCGAAAAAAAAGCCGAATATGACCAGATGCTCGATCATCCACAAGGGTTCTCAGGTTTTGGTGCAGGTGCAGGACACGCAGGTTTTGATGGGGCACGTTTTTACCGTCAGGGTTATGGTCAGCATGGCAGTGCTTCAGATTTTAGCGGTTTTGAAGATCTTTTTGGACGCTTTGGCAGTGGATTTGGTGGTGGCAACTACCAGTATCAACGTCAACAACACAGTTACCGTGGTGAAGACCAACATGCCAAAATCGAAATTGAGCCCGAGATTGCCTATCACGGTAGTACGCAGAATATTACCTTGCAGATTCCAACCCTGAATGCCTATGGTGAACCCGAAATCCAGCGAAAAACCCTACAGGTCAAAATCCCGAAAGGCATGAAAGAAGGCCAGCAAATCAGGCTTAGCGGTCAGGGACAAAACGGCATCAACGGTGGCGAAAACGGTGACCTGTATATTGAGATCCAATACAAGGACAATGACCGCATCCGGGTCGAAGGCAGTGATGTGTATTACACCGTAGATGTAGCATCCTGGGAAGCGGTTCTTGGACAAAGCATTGAGGTAAAAACCCCGGCAGGCTCCCTGCACGTCCATCTACCGAGAAATGCCAAAACTGGTCAGCAGTTGCGTCTCAAAGACAAAGGGATTCCTGCAAAAATACCGGGACACCTGTATTTAATCTTGAATGTGGTCAACCCGGCAGCACATTCCGAACAAGAAAAACAAGCCTATCAGGCACTGGCTGCGGCCTTCCCTCATTTTAATCCACGGGCAGAATAAGGAGTTGCACATGGTCACGATTCATTATCGCGAAATGATCTGTAACGGCTGTGAGGACATGGAAATTTTGGATAACGATTATCCACTCACACTCCAACAGTTTGCACAGATTTGCGGCCAAAGCCCGGACTGGATTCTGGCTTTACTCGAACATGATATTTTACCCCTGCGCAGCGGTGCCGGGCAGCCTCAATTTATCGGCGAAGATGTTGGACGTGCACGACGTGCATATCGCCTGCAACGAGACTTTGAGGCCAGTTTACCTGCGGTTGCCGTGATGCTGGATCTGCTGGATGAGGTCAAACAGCTACGGCGCCGCATGCAACGGACTACTCCGCCAGATCTTTAATTTTTCGTTTGAAACGACGGGTTTGACGCTTTAAATGCTGGTTATAGCGGTCATAGTCGAGTAACCAGGACAAATTCACGGTTCTCTGCTGGTGCTGCTGGGCCAGCAGATCAATAATACTTTCTTCATGCCCACCAAACAGACGGCTACGATAGAATAAATACAGCAAAATAGCGGTACATAGCAGCATTAAAACCACAATAATCCAGAAACCCTCTTGTTGGTCTAAACCCGGAATATATTGAAAATTCATTCCATAGATTCCGGTGAGTAGGGTCAATGGGGCAAAAATTGTGGTGATGATCGCCAAGATCCGCATGTTTTCATTGGTCTGATTAGAAATAGCGGAAAAATGCAGGTTAATCGCGGCTTGTATCGCGTTGCGTAATCGGGTCACATGTTTCTGGATCCGCTCAACGTGACTGGCCAAGTCATCAATCCGCACCAAGGTAATATCTTGTGGATCATGCAGTTCTTCCCCCATCAGATGTGGATAGTTCTGCACAATTTCATCACGCAACTCTTGCAGAGCCTCGATTTGTTCTTCACACAGATTTTCAATCTGCTGAAATAAGGTCATTTCCTGAAATAACTGGTGCCATTGCTTGAAGCGCTTTTTACCTTGGAGCAATTCACGCTGCCAGTACTCCACCCGCCTGGTCAAAGGTGTCCGTAAATCCAGATAATTGTCCGTCATGCGGTTGAGGATACGCAGTCCCAAATCCAGCGTTGAAGTCGGTAATTTCAGCGGCTTATCATTTTCCGTCTGCTGGACCGAGCAGCTTTTCATCCGCTGTAGATAAGCCTCAATGACCTGGGTTCCTGTTTCACGAAAGGTAATCAATACTTTGGGATTAAAGAAGAAGGCAATCGGTGTCGATGCCAAACCAAAGGCTGTCTGGTCAGGTGATAGAGTTTTATCTTTATAATCAATCTGGTCATCCGGTGTGACCATCTTGCGGAAAATCAGCAGATCATATTCTTCGGTACTGTCAAATGCGCAGGGATGGTCAATATTCAATAGATCACGCAGGTGATATTCATTAATTTTCAGCCCGGTTAAAGCATGAATATCGGCTTTCCAATCCTCTACACGGTCCAGCAAATCTTCGCGGGTATTATCAATCCAGATAAAATCGACAGGATGCTCCTGCTCAAGCTGATCACGCACGAAGGTGTACTGATCCTTACGGTCTTGATAGAAATAAAATATCTGCATGATTTGAATGGATTTTAAAACGTGCTGGAAAAGGCATCATGCCACAAAATGTCTGCTTTGAAAGTAGGCTTTGCTCTACAAACTGTGCAGATTTCGTCACGACCAATCACCTAAAAATGAGCCTCAATGGAACATATTGAACAGAGCCGCACTTGGTAATGATTAGCACGAATGGTGTGCTTGGTGTAGAAGTCTTATTTTTATAGCTTGGCGGAGCCATATTATAGCTTAATTCCATAAAAAAATTAAGGAATTTTACTGCCTGCAGGGTTCAGCAAAAAAACTGTCATTTTTTTGTGACATATTGCATTTTAAAGTTAGAAAATATGAACAATCCAGCAGAGGTAAATCACGAATGTTTCCAGAATACCGTTCTTTGATCAGCAAATTAAAGCAAGAAGATGCCCATTTCCATCGCGTGTTTGAAGAACATAATGCACTTGACCATGAAATTATTCGTCTTGAACAAAACCCGGTAACCGAGGGAAGTGACGAGATTGAGCATTTGAAACGCCAGAAACTCAAATTAAAAGATGAGTTATATGTCATGCTGCGACGCGCTGACAGCGAATAAGGTACATACTTCTGAAGGTTGAATGATTCCCTCAAGCTTCAGATATAAAAAAAGCCCATTTGATGGGCTTTTTTTATTGCGAAAGCTTAAGCCTGCGCGATGTCTTTCATGGTCAATTTGATACGACCGCGGTTGTCCACGTCAGCAACCTGAACTTTTACGTCTTGACCTTCTTTCAGCACGTCAGCCACGTTGGCAATACGCTCATTCGAGATTTGTGAAATGTGCAACAAGCCATCAGTACCTGGCATGATGTTCACGAAAGCACCGAATTCCACAATACGGATCACTTTACCATCGTAGATTTTACCTGGTTCAACTTCAGCAGTTAAGGCCTGGATTTTAGCAATTGCCGCTTGTGCAGCTGCTTTGGTTTCACCAAACACACGTACGGTACCATTGTCTTCGATGTCAATCGCCGCTTTGGTTTCTTCTGTGATTTGACGAATGGTCGCACCACCTTTACCAATCACGTCACGGATCTTGTCTGGATTGATGGTGATCACTTGGAAAGTTGGCGCATGCATGCTGATTTCTGGACGTGCACGAGAAATCACTTTGTTCATTTCATTCAGGATGTGCATACGACCGGCAAATGCCTGGTTCAATGCCACTTCCATAATTTCTTCAGTGATGCCTTCAATCTTGATGTCCATTTGTAGCGCGGTAATACCGTTTGCCGAACCGGCTACTTTAAAGTCCATGTCGCCCAAGTGATCTTCATCACCCAAAATGTCAGAAAGAACTGCGAAACGCTCGCCTTCTTTCACTAGACCCATCGCAATACCCGCAACTGGTGCTTTTAATGGTACACCTGCATCCATCAATGCAAGAGATGCACCACACACAGATGCCATAGACGACGAACCGTTAGATTCAGTGATGTCAGATACTACACGAAGCACATACGGGAAGCGGTCTGCAGCAGGCAGAACAGCTTGTACACCACGACGTGCCAAACGGCCATGACCGATTTCACGACGTTTTGGACCAGACTCACGACCAGTTTCACCTACTGAGTATGCAGGGAAGTTGTAGTGCAACATGAAGTTGTCAGTCTTGGTACCTGCAAGCGTATCGACCATCAACGCATCACGAGTATTACCCAAGGTTGCAGTCACAAGGGCTTGAGTTTCACCACGGGTAAACAATGCTGAACCGTGTGCACGATCAAGTACACCCACTTGTACATCTAGCGCACGAACAGTTTTAGTATCACGGCCATCAATACGTGGCTTACCTGACAAGATGTTGTCACGTACAGTGCGGTATTTCAGGTCTTCAAACAAATCATTCAATTCGTCTGCAATACCAGTTTCATCATTTTCTGGAACGAACTGAGCAACTGCTTCAGCTTTTAATGCATCCAATGCCGCATAACGGTCTTGTTTCACCGCAATGGTATACGCTTCAGAAATTTTTGCTTCAAATGCCGCTTTTAACTGCGCACGAAGCTCTTCATTTTTAGTTGGTGCAACCCAGTCGGATTCTTTTGCACCCGCTGCTGCTGCAAATTCTTTAATCGCTTGTACCGCGATTTGCATTTCATCATGACCAAACAATACTGCACCGAGCATTTGATCTTCAGAAAGTTCTTTCGCTTCTGATTCAACCATTAACACGGCTGAATCTGTACCTGCAACCACCAGGTCAAGATCAGACTGTGCCATTTGTTCATAGTTCGGGTTCAGAACGTATTCACCGTTGATTAAACCGACACGTGCCGCACCGATTGGGCCACGGAATGGTGTACCCGCAATTGCAAGTGCTGCAGACGTACCTAACATGGCGGCAATATCTGCTTCCATTGATTTGTCAGAAGAAACTACAGTCGCAGTGACCTGGATTTCGTTGAAATAACCTTCTGGGAACAATGGACGGATTGGACGGTCAATCAGACGTGAAATCAAGGTTTCCGCTTCAGACGCACGGCCTTCACGCTTGCCATAACCACCTGGGATACGACCAGCAGCATATTGTTTTTCTTGATAGTTAACAGTTAAAGGAAAGAAATCCTGACCTGCTTTTGCAGTTGGCTGAGCAACCACAGCCACCAATACAGAAACACCCCCCATAGTGATCAGTACAGAGTTAGCTTGACGTGCAACACGACCAGTTTCTAAAACGACCTGATGCTGGCCAAATTGGAATTCTTTACGAATAATATTAAACATCGACATGTATTGATTTTTCCTGATTTTATTCTAGTGGAGACCCCTAAGGTTTGGCATTCACATCAACTACATAAATGACAAAGCTTAGAAGCCGACCTCACTAGATATTTAAAATACTAATTTAAGACACAAAGAAGGAGCGAACAATTCGCCCCTTCCCATTATCCAGCCAAAACTGGATATACTTTAGTTTTCAGTAATACGGCATTCAGCATGCAATAATCCGAAAATAAAAGCTTAAATCGAATTAACGACGTAAACCTAAAGCACCGATCAAAGCAGTATAACGCTCATGATCTTTACCGTTAAGGTAGTCAAGCAGTTTACGACGTTGGTTAACCATACGGATCAAACCACGACGGCTGTGGTGGTCGTGTTTGTGAGCTTTAAAGTGACTTTGCAAGTCATTGATTTGCGCAGTTAATAAAGCTACTTGTACTTCTGGTGAACCAGTGTCGTTTTCAGCGCGAGCAAATTTAGCGATGATCTCTGCGCGATCTGCGTTTGTTAAAGCCATTCGATTTCTCCGAGATGCTTTGAATAAAAAATACGATAAGAATCACCTTGACGGATCTTGGTGACTGCCGTGCATCACTACAGCAAGTTTAGCATTTTAAGGGAAAATGGCGCTGATTGCAAAAAAACCGCTGCTTTCCTGAGCATCAGCTTTTCCGCCACAATTAACAAGCCACTTCAGCACATCCCACGGTTCTTTTATAAAGACCGGAACCCAAATACCTTCGATTCAAACCGAACAAGCCTTTTCCCCACATAAAAATGCCCAAGTACTAGACTTGGGCATTATGCGCTGTAACTCATACCACTTATTATTGTTATTCTTTGTTTCGCCAAAAAGCGAGATTTATTGTTATAAGTTCTTGATTTTTTATTTTGTTTTCATAGTTTCATCTTGCTCTTTACGACGAGTTAAAAACAGTCGCCACGTCGGCACACCCTGTAAGTGAATGCTTACATTGACCCTACACTCATATAAATCACAGCAAAATAAAAAGCCCTGTAGTCTCTCCCAAAACTACAAGGCTTAGCGGCTGTAAGTTCCTCTCTTATCACTTACGCTCTATGTAAGTTCGCTGTCTTACGACTCGTTATGATTATTATGCGCTTGTTTCCAGCTTTCCTTGCCGGCTTGTTGTTGAAAGCAATCATCGCAAAAACAGGAACCGCCGACTATGCGCAAATTTCCTTAATCTGTGTAAGCTTTTGCTTACAAAGCTGCATATTTTTTAAAAATTCTCTTATAAACAAAGAGTTTTTTTAACTTTATTCACTAAACCACTCTGCCTCACCGTGCGGCAGCGTAAGGATTGAGCAAAAGCTTCCATATCCACCAACAGGCTCACAACTTTCTTGGCACGGGTAATGGCCGTATAGATCAACTCTTGGCTCAACAGATTCTGTGCCGTCTGATCCAGCACAACCGCGGTATGGGTAAATTCAGAACCTTGCGACTTATGAATGGTTAAAGCAAATGCGGTCTCCATGCTCTTCGGCAAGCGTGCAGCAGGGATCCATTTGTTCAGACTCGGGAAATACACTTCAAACTGTCCCGGCTGACTACGGTGTTTCAAGCATAGTCCGATATCACCATTCGACAGCCCAAGCTGGTAATCGTTGTAAGTCATCATCACCGGACGCCCAACATACCAGTCACCATAGCGAGCAATATATAAAGCAAGCATATCCAACAAACGTTGTTCCATCTGTAGGTTTAACTGTACTAAGCCAAATGTGCCATGTCGGACTGCGGTCAGGATGCGGTAATCATCAAAACGCTGCACCAGAGTATTAACCATCAATTCTGGCTCATCGGCCTGTACATAGTCTTTAAGGGCTTGCAGATACCCCTGATAACCGAGCATTAATTTGTCATAGTACTCCGTACAGGCTGCAACTTTAGGAGAAGGCGCAGGTAAATATTCCAGCTGAATCTGCTCCGACATTTCTGCGGTTAGAGCTACGGCATGAATTTCACTGGCTGCTACGATTTGCTCACTAAATGTTTGTAATAACCAGCTACTATTCTGCTGCTGGGATTGAGCTTGAATAAAACGAGCCATTTCTCCAATCAATGCACCACTTTTAAAACGGCGACTGTTTAGCAGATTCACCCGATGCTCCCTGAGTGCTTCAACTTGTTGCAAATCCGCCAGCACAGCCCCCACATCCACAGAAGCTAGCTGGTTGGCATCACCCAATAAGATCAGACGAGCCTGATCTGGAACTGCAGCAAACAGCATTTGTGCCAGGTTCAGATCGAGCATGGAGGCTTCATCCACGACAATCACATCATAAGGTAAAGGCTGTTGGCGATGGAAACGGGGTTGCTGCGAGTTGCCCAGCCCCAACAGACGATGCAGCGTGACCGGCGTGAGACGTTTTAAATCTTCGGTTACCAGAGGCTGTAATTTTTCATCATGTAAAGAGTTTTGCAGCGCTTCTTTCATGCGCTGGGCTGCTTTACCGGTCGGTGCAGCCATGGCAATCCGGATATTCGGTATAGCCTGATTTAACACCGCAATAATACGAGCCAAGGTATAAGTTTTCCCTGTACCAGGTCCCCCTGTAATGATATTCAGGCTCTGCTTGGCCACCATCGCCAATGCCTGTTTCTGATATTCATCCTCAAGCAAGTCTGTATGAGAAGACAGATCGACAGCCGCAATTTTTTGCTGTTGCAAACGGGCCACCTGTTCGGCCAAGGCTTGTTCGAGAGCCCAATAACGGTACAGATATAAACGCTGCCCATCATAGACAAACGGAGCAACTGCACCCAACTGTGCGGATTCAGATTGCATCAGCGATTGTAAACATTCAGCCTGTGTGTTCGGAACCAACAAACAACTATCACCTTGCAGCACCGCCTGCATTAAGCGCTGGATCAGCTCAGTGGCCAGAGATGGATCAGAAACCTGAGCAAACGGCGGCTGGCAGATGAACTGGCTCCAAATACTGATCCACTGTTCATGTTGACTGTCACGCTGTTTCGGCTGGTTTTCCACACAGTTATCCTCAAAGTTATCCACAACTCAAGTGGTTGATTATTCGACCAACATTTCGGCTGGTGAGACCCGTTTGTGGACAGAGACATCCGTGCCGTAACCCAAAATGGCATCTAGGCGCAAAATGAATTCGCTCTCAGGTTGCCAATGATAAACACCTGTCTCTGCTTGTCCGGACATTCCGCGTAAATACAAATAACTCGCCCCACCCAAATCACGTTCGATCTGATAATCCAGCAATTGCAAACGCAAGTAGCGGTGCAACGCCACCAGATACAACCCTGCCTGCAACCAGTAACTGGAATGTGACATGTTCTGTGCGATCATCTGTGGATGGTAATCCTGCTGATCCGCACCGAGAAAATTACTCTTATAATCCGCAATGTGATAGCGCTGACCATCAAAATACACTAGATCGACAGAACCAGTCAGATAGCGTGCCGAGTTGGCCTGGTGAAACTCGGCCATATCAAGGCCATATTCGGCGTACAGTTCATGAATACGTTTAATGGTCAGCACACGATCTGCCAAAGACAGATAAAACGGAAATTCAGCCAGATATTGTCCATTCACCAACTGGTTTAAGCTGAAATCCGCATGCAATGGCGTTGCTAGAACTTCATGCAACCAGTCGGCCATCTGATGATAAATCATCTGTTCATGCTGTTCAGCGCTGGCGGACAGTGAATCAAGTTTTGCCAACAATTCTGCTAATAAGCCCTGAGAATTATACTGATTGTCATTTTTAAAACGCCGCTTAAGCTCTTCAGCAATACGGGAGTGATCATCATCAAAGCGGATATTTTCAAACAGTTTATGCAGGAAACTGCCGGCATTGGTTCCCATAGGAAAATGACGCTTAATCCAGGCGATCGGTTGCTGCATCATTTCAGGCTCATCGAGCAGCGGCAGATGAATTTCATCTGCTGCACTTTCCTGTAGCGTTGTATCCACCGCCAGACTGTCCAAGATGGCAGCGCGACTGAGATGCTGGGCCAAAGCACTGAAGCTGGTTTTAGAGCGTGGATAGAAACGCTGTTGTGGTAAGGCTAAAGCATTCAGACGACTACTGTCGGTCTGGGTTTGAGATGCCTGCAACAGAGGTGGACGTTCCTGTAACAAAGGTTCTAGCATCGAATAGGGATGGCTAAATAATTGCTCTGCTGGACCTCGCCAGAACCCGAGGCCATTACGGGACTCCCCTTTTGCATCATGTAGCATGGCATACACCCGATGACTGGCACGAGTCAGGGCGACATACCACAGGCGGCGTTGTTCGGCTTCCTGTCGTGCTTCATTCTGAGCAATCTCCTCCGGTGTCAGGCACTCTTTATCATTAACGGCAATCACACGTTGCAGTTCTGCCTGCCCTGTTATGGGATTGACCTGCTCAACCGTCGAAAAGTTGAGTGCTTTCGACTGATTACCCGGTTTTTTGTCAGCACCGAGCAAGAATACAATTTTAAACTCCAGACCTTTGGACTGATGAATGGTCATCAGCTGCACACCGGATGCATTTGACAGTTTGCGTTCAAGTTCCCATTCCCGTTCACTTGGTGACTGCAGTTGCTTCAAGTACCAGTGATACAACATCTGTGCTCCCTGATAATGCTCACTATGCTGACACAGCAATTCGGTCAAGTGACGTAAATTCACCACCACCCGTTCATTATCACGACTTTGTTTGGCCACCAGTGTTTGCCAGACCTTGAACAGATTCAAGCAATATTGCCAGGCGGTTAAAAAGCCTTTTTCTAGCCACATTTCACGAATGGCATCAAAATCATAGAAGAACTGGCTCAACCCATCCGGCTGATTTTCTAGCGCCAACAAATCATTCAGACGAAAGCCCAGTAAACGACTCAGCAAAGCACGCTTGATTTTACCTTCATCATAAGGATGCAAAATGGCGGTCAGCAGCGCCCCCACATCCTGTGCAACCGCACTGTCAAATACGCTGCGTTTGGAGCTACGGTTAACCCGTATGCCTAACCGTTCCAGTTCATACTGGGCTTTGTCCAGTCCATCGTGGCTTCTGGATAAAATCGCAATATCATCTTCCTGCAGATAACGTGGCTGCTCCTTTTCAGCAAAATAGCATTGCTGCTGAATCCCCTGATTGAGCAGGTCACGAATTTTCCAGGCCACCTGAATTAACTCGTCTTTACTCTCAGATAAACTCATCCAGCGTAGTGGAGCATGGTTTTCACCCTGCTGATCGATCAACGCAGGATGTGGACGTGTCGCGGCCTGAACTGGCGTATAAGGTACATCTTCACCAAACTGCATCTGACGCTGGAATAAGGCATCCACCACTTCCACCAGTGCAGCCACTGAACGGTGGTTATATTTCAAGGTATACAGGTGACCTTGTTTGTCCAGGACATCTTTGCGGGCCTTGTTATAGGTCAGCATATCGCCGCCACGAAAGCCGTAAATCGCCTGTTTGGGATCACCCACCATGATCATGCAGCCGTGAGCAAAACGACGTGCATCGCGCCAGATCTGCGCCAACATTTGATCCTGATCCTGGTTGGTATCCTGAAATTCATCCACCAGAATCAGCGGATAACGCGCCTGAACATATTGGGCAAAACGCTGGCCCTGTTCCCCCTGCAAAGCACCTGCCAAAGTACGGATTTGCTGGGCAAAGGTGGTTTCACCCTTTTGCTGTAAAACCTGAGGCAGACGTTTTTTGACTTCGTGGCTGATATAAAATTTCAGGTAACTGTCGAGTAGTCCCAAGTCATTTTGCAACTGCTGTACTTGCAGGCAAAAGCTGCGCAACTGTTGCACGATGATGTGCTGTTCAAACTGCTGCAAGACTTCTGCTGCACACTTATTGAGAACTTTGCCACAACATAGATTGGTGAGATTTTTGAGGGTTGGAGCCAAATGCGCTGCAAACACGGCATAACCCCGCTGTTGCTGTAATGCCTGTAAGAATGCGGGTAAATCATCACACAGGGTTCGTTGCAACAACTGCTGATCACGCCATTTTTTAGCTACAACAGCATGGTATTGACCCGCTTCATGGTAAAAATCAGCGAGTTCTCCAACCCGCTCAAGATCAAGCTGGAGCAACGCGTCCAGTTGCGCTTCAAAAGCCTGTAGATCACAGGCTGGGCGTGCCATCTGCTGAAACTGTGCCGAAGCAAAATTCAACGTATCTTCCACCACTGCGACATAGGCCTCAACGGACTTGAGTTTTTGGGTCAGACATAAATAATCGATCAGTGGCTGTGGCTGGTTTTGAATCCATTCACGCAACACATCATGAATCAACTGCCGGGTATAACTTTTGGCATCATCCGTGATTTCAGCACGCTCGATCTTGCCACTTTCAAAAGCAAATTCTCGTAGCAGCTTCTGGCTGAAGCTGTCGAGCGTACCGACAAACAGCTCATCCAAGTGATCGATCACCAATTTTAATCGGTTCAAGGCATAATCCGGTCGCAGCGCATAATCGGTCAGAACTTTGTGAAACAAAGGATCCTGTTCATTGCGGATTTTCTCCTGAAGGTCCAGAGCATTGAGCGACTGGCAGCTGGCCAGGTAACGCTGGGTTTCCTGTAGCCGGGCACGAATCCGGCTTTTCAGTTCAGCCGCAGCTGCACGGGTAAAAGTGGTCGCAATCACCTGATTCGGCAAATAATCCTGCAAAAACACCCGAACCATCAGACTGGACAAGGTATAGGTTTTGCCTGTTCCGGCAGAGGCTTCGATCCAGTGCAGTCCTTTGAACTGCATGTCCCGAATCGGATTGTCGGATGGATGAACGGGTTGTTGAAATATCTGCATGGCTTATGCCTCCTCCACCGTCAGATGAGACAGAATCGGCTGATACAGGACATAAGAAAATTCTTGCAAGGCCTGCTGGAGTAGCTGATTGGCATCCTGATGCTGCAAAATAAACTGCCAGTCACGATGCTTAATATTCCATTCCTCACCGTCATACGGATAGGCTGCAAAGCTATCGGATTCATTCCATTTCTGCAGGATTTTATCGGAATCCAGTGGTGTATAAGGGGCTTGATCGGTCCAGGCCAGTTTAAATTTGTCGTCCAGTAACAAGGCAGCGGGCAAGACCAGTGGCTTACGCTGCGCATACTGCCAGGCAGCAAACCATTCCTGCAAATACTGTTGTGCCTGCGCTGAACTGATCCCTTGGCAAATCATGGTTTTTTCCGGACACACCACAATGCGTTGCAAGTCACGACCGGATGTGCCCAAATCGAGATAAGCCAGCCACATTAAATATTCCAGCCAGGTTTTCGCACGCGATTTGGCTTTGGCTTTTGAAGCCTGCACACTCAGCCAAAGGGTTTCATGCTGTGGCACATGAATACTCAAATGCAGCTGGGCATGGACTTTCCAAAGCTGCTGAGTCGTGCTTGTCGGGTGAGGTGCATACTTATGCATGCGGTCACGCAAGTGGCTCTGTTCAAGCAAGCTTAGCTGCCAACTGGCCTGTTGGGTTTTCCCGACTGGCAACACATCCAGAAACTGTGCCGGATCAACCTCACGTTGCTGTTGCAACAGGCTATTGCGCACATGATATTGCTGCAGCCGATTCAGCAATAACGGTTCCTGCTGTTCGGGTAGATCCTGTGGACTGAGGTTTTTAATGCCCAGGGTTTTTAAATACAAACGGGCTGGAAACAGCACATCCTGTATCCATTGCTGGCTATCGAGCACCTGAACCTCGTGTTCCATCGGAGTATAGTCAACATTGGTCCAGCCTTCCCGCTGACCACTGGCCTGACGGATCTGTCTTGCCACCTCAAACCACTGATCCTGATAGCGGATCTGTTCTGCACAAGCAAAACCTGCCGGATCAAACGGTTGTAAGGGATGCAGATGGTATAGGGACTGCAACTGTTCAGGCACTTCAATCCCATTCAGAGATAACAATTTCGGCAGATCCGATTCAGTTGCTGCCGGTTTGACAATGAAGGCCATGTGCTGAACCAGCTCTTGCAGTACAGTAGACGGATCACGCACTTCACCATCATTGACATCAAAGCCATTGTAGAACAGCCAGAGATTCTGCTGTGCCAGTAATAGCGCATCCAGAAAGGCGCCCTGGTCATCTTCCAGACGCGAACGATCGCCGAGTTGGGGTTTCAGCAAGTCCATTAAATCAAACGGCACATGCTGCTGGCGACTTGGAAACTTTCCACTGTCCAGATTCAGAATTACCATCAGTTTATAAGGCAAAGGACGAATCTGCCCCAGCTGGCTAAAGGTAATCTGTCCGGTCGGCTCGGCCTGTTCCAGTTGTGCATCCAACAATTGGTTCAATTCTTCAATCAGGTACGGTAAAGGCAAGCTCAAACGCTGCAAGGCCAGTGCCGCATTCGGGTCATGATATTCAGCCAGCGTAAGGATACGTTCTTGTTTTTTTATCAGGTCAGCCACGATGCCGAGTGATTCCACCCCAGCCTGCAAAAAGGCATCCACCTCTTGTTTTAAACGTTGTAGCCATCCCTCAACCCGAATCGTTTGGCCCTGTTCATGTGCGTTCAACCAATGACGACGGGCATCAAAATCCTGATAAATCTGAATCAGTTGAGCGATCAGCTCAAAGTCACTTGGTAAAACTTCAGCAAAACTCAAAGTGCCCTGAAACACGCGATGCTCTGGAATCGCAATCCCTAACGCCAAACGGTCAAGCGCAAACTTAAAACTAAAACGGTAGTCTTCATCGTCCTGTGCCAGACTCTGCTGCAAATGCTGTGCATCGAAGCCACGCTTAAAACCCGCTGCCGTCAACAACTGCACCATGCGTTCAACACTGTGATTCTCTAGGCTGTAGTACTGCTGCGTGGCAGCCAGCCCCAGCCAATCCGCCAGATCTTCCAGGGTAAAACGTCCTTGTAACAGCTGCATACGACCCAGTACAGCACGCCATGCCAGATTGGCATCCAGCCGGGTGACACCGGCAATTTTTATTGGCAGATAGACGCTGTGCTGCGACAAACGTGAAGCATGCTGATGCTCACGCTCGCTCGGTGGCGGTGCGAAGACACTGCGAATCAGTGGCTCCAGCTCTTTCAGATTCGGGCTGAGTACCAGAATATCACTCGGACGGCGCGGCTGTTCTTTACTGCCTTGAGCCAGCCAATGGATTAACTGTTCTTTCAATACTTCCAGTTGACGCAAACTGGAATGACAGACATGAATCTGGATGGAGTCATCCTGCTCGGCCAGAACATATTGATGCTGCTGTGGTTCAACCAGATACAGCACATCTGACTGGATTTTCCCCAACAACGTCTGCGGATAATCATCCACAAAGACATCGGCCCAAACGCCGTCTTCTCCAGAAGACAGGCTAGACAATAAAGAGAAATGATCACGTGCCTGCTTACCTAAACGGGTCAGTAAAGGATGGCGGGATTCCCGGTTCTGTGCATTAAAATTCAGGGTGAATTCCTGGAAAAACTGCTGAATTTCAAGATCGGTTGCATTCGGATGTTTTTCAATAAAACGTTCCTGAACCCGCACATCGTAACGGGCTTTCCAATGCGGATCGACACTATCTGCCCAATATTCCTGTGACGGGTTGTAATGCAGAATATAGATTTCCAGGTATTGCCCCAAACGGCGTAAAAACGCTAACTGACTTGGAGGCAAATCCAGCAAGGTAAAAACGGTTAGTTGCTGAGGTAAACGGCTCAATGCCTGCTGCCGGGTTTCTGGATGCTCCAACATTTGCCAGAACTGTTGGTCAATGTTCTGCATTTCCTCAAAATCCTGATGAAACACCGCCTGCCATAACCAGCGTTGCCAGGCTTCCAGTTCTCGTGCCTGATTCAGACTAAATGCCGAAATTTCGCTGCCTGTATGGAAGAACAGCTCCTCTACCTGTAAGGGCTGATTTTTGCCCCACGCCTCTAACCAGTTGGTGGCACAGTGACAGGTCTGCTGGCAACCGCGCTGGCAATGGCCACGGTAGACCATATAGTTGCTAAACAGACGTGAAACCTGTTCCGCCACCCAGTACAGCATGCTCTGTTTTTTTAGCTGTTTCTCGAGCCCTTGTAGACGATCCGCACTTTCATAAATACGCTGGATAATCGGATACAGGGCATGATCAGCGGTCAGGGTGATCTGCTCGCTATCGATATAGACTTTTAAGGCTTGGAAAACCCGCCATTTAATAATGATGCGTGGAATATTGGCTTTGCGAACCTGTTCTTTCTGTTCATGCAACACCCATTGATAGGCTGACCACTGGAAGCCGCGGATACGATGATGAAACTGGGTATTGGCACTGATGCCTTTTTGTTCGGCTAGTTGCTGGGTGAGCCAGACCTCAACTGCTTTGGAAGGAACAATAAAATGCTGTGGTTGAAGCACCTGAAAAGGATTTGCTGAGGCTTGATTCACGGCTGTTAACAAAGCTTGTACCAAAACCTCGATGCGCTGGCTTTGAATAACATGAATCCCCATGGACGTTACCCTAATCTTTTCGAAGTGTAATCAGTGCACAAAAGCATAAACTTTATTGACTATACTGTCACGGCACCGTATGCCATTTTCACGCTATCGGCGGGTGGTCATGTTGCTCAGGCCAGCGCTAAATCAATGCAGATGTAAACAGAAAAACAACATACCGAATGAAGGTTCTCTATTTATGAAAAGTTCGCATATCCACCATACGATTGACCCCTCAATGAATCTTGAACAGATTCGTCAAGACTGCCTCGACCTGGTACAAAAACGTGCCTATATGTCGGCAGGTGCCGCAGTGGTTCCCATTCCATTTTTTGATGTGGTGATTGATATTGGTATTTTGTCGCAACTGTTGCCGGAAATTAATGCCCGCTTTGGTCTGGCCACAGATCAGATGAGTGTGTATGACAGCAAGACCCGCCAGATTCAGTGGAAAGAACTGCGTAAACGGGGCATTGAATTTTCCGGACTGGTCATGGCACGTAGTGCGGCAAAAGTGTCTTTGCAGGGTCTGGTCACAAAAGTCCTGACCAAACAGGTCACCAAATTCATTCCGTTAGGAGGACAGGCCGTCGCAGCTAGTTTGGGCTATATGGTCATGAAAAAAGTGGCCGAAGCACATGTCCAAGATTGTTATCATCTGGCCAAACGCATCCAGCAACAGTATCCCGCGACCAATATCGATAATAGCGAAAAATAAAACGGCTTAAGGCAAAGCGGCCTAAACCGCTTTCAACTGTTTCAGAATAGCCTTTAAAATCTCAATCCGCGCCGTGTACTTATCATCACTGGCAATGATATACCACGGTGCATAAGCCGTACTGGTGTGCTCAAACATATCCGCAGCAGCCTGCAGATAGTCATCCCATTTTTCACGATTACGCCAGTCTTCTTCCGTGATCTTAAAATGCTTGTGTGGGGTTTCCTGTCGTGCCTTAAAGCGCCGTTCCTGTTCCTCTTTGCTGATCGACAGCCAGAGTTTGATCACTACGGTCTGGCTATTGACCAGATCTTTTTCAAATCGGTTGATCTCGGCATAAGAGCGCTGCCATTCCACGGCCTTGGCAAACCCTTCGATCCGCTCGACCAGTACCCGACCATACCAGGAACGGTCAAAAATGGTGATATTGCGCTCGGCTTCCAGTTTGGTCCAAAAGCGCCATAAATACGGATGGCGACGTTCATAACGTTCCGGTGCGCTAATGGTATGAATGTCGTATTCACGTGGATCAAGCTTTTTCACAATACGCTTGATGGCTCCCCCTTTACCCGAGGCATCCATGCCTTCCAGCACAATCACGACATTACGGGCATCCAGGCGCAAGGCATCCGCCACCTTGCGGCTCAGACTTTTCAATTCAGCCTTATAGTTAATCAGATCCAGTTTGTTTTGAGCCGGTTGCAACAAGGCTTCAGGAATGGCGGCAGACGGCCAAGGCGTGCGGGTATTCAGCACGTGATTCGGCATATGTTGGAGCGCTTGCAGAATATACTGGGCAAACTGCTGGTTACGCAGCTGTTCTTCTTCGCCATCAATCACAAACCAGTCCTGGGTAAAACGCTGACGCAACTTTTGCAAATTGTCATATTGTTTTTTATTGCGCCAGTCCAGACCATGCAGACGGTGGAAATGCTGCTCGGAGGCATCCATGTTATCAAGACGTTTCTGCAAGGATTTCCAGGACAAATCGAACCAGACTTTAATAACATCGACATGGTTATTTTTTAGATCCTGCTCAAAAGCACGCATATTTTCGATATAAGCATCGAACAGGGTTTCATCCAGAGGTTTTGACACATGCATAGCGGTTGCCAGCAAATCGCTATACCAGTTGCCAAACATCACCAGAATTTGCCCTTCAGCCGGAATAAAGCGAGCGTAAGGTAGCCAGAACGGTTTTTTGGCATTAAATAAGTAAGGCGGATCCGCTTTGACTTTTAAAAAGCGTGGATCCACCCAGCCTCGGAGCTCTTTGACCGCCTCGCCCTTACCGGCCAACTCAATGCCGCTCACCAGAATCACCAGACTTTTGGCATTACGCTTGCCACGACTTTCACGTAACCCGTACTGAGCCTCAATCAAACGGCACGACAAAATATCTTCATCTAAAATTTCATAGTTCGGAGGTGTTTCGGTCATCTGATCGACTCTAATGTTTTATTGTCATTTTCCAGTATAACCAAGCTGTCACATTCGTCACATCCCACCAAAGCGCAATTCTGTATATTATTTTTGCCCCGCTCTAGCCGTTAAATCCTGCTTTTTTGTCATATTTTAATCACACAGTCATAGCCCTATCGCGTGACAGCCACTATGATTTGCGCAATTAAAAAAAATCGGATCCATCCATGTCCAAACTTTCTGCCTTAGATGAGTTGTTAACCCTGTATCATCAACTGCATTACCATCAGAATCCGCAACTGTTACAACGTCTGCGCGATGTTCAATCTTGGCAAAAAAAACGGATTCAAGCCATGCATGTGGCGCAGTTCCAACAGAAAAACAACCAGTTGATGGCTGATTACTTCATGAATCGTCTGTATGGTGGCCCCGATTTTGATGTGCTGGCGCAGCAGATTGAACGCCTGTTGCAATATGCCCACAAGGTCGAAAAAATGCTACCAGCCAGTGCCATTCAGACTGGAACTTCTGCAGTGTATCTAGCTGTTTTGGCAGTGCAACTCGATGAGCAGGTCGCCATCCAACTGTTAAAGGATCATGCAGCTGACTTACCTTTAACCGATGAAATCATGCGTCAAGCCTACCTGAAGCTGGATCAGCAAAGTCAACGTTTAAAGCAACTACAATTGCTGGATCAGCTCGGCAGCAGCCTAGATAAATATATGCGTTCATTTGTGGTCTACACGGCGTTTAAAATGTGTAAAGGCAGTGCTTATAAACACCGTTTCGATACGCTATATGATTTTATGCAAGAAGGCTTTTTGGCCATGAAACCTTTAAAGTCGGCCGAACAGTTCGTGAAAGCCTTTACGGCGATTGAGCACCAGGTGATTACCAAAGTCCATGCCGGCGACCCAGAGCCCTTTCGACCTTGACGTTCTTTCGTGTAAAAGTGCCAGAATTTAAACAGGAATTTTTCTGTATATTATTGATCACAATTCCATGCCGGACGCTGTAAAACATTTTACAATCTGGCATCATGCAAACATTGCCAGATTTTTCTTATTTTTGTGTTCAGGAGCGACTCTATGTCGAACGAAAATCAAAAAGCTACCTCTGCAACTGAACAGACCACCAGTTCAGACAAAGTGAGTCCTTTCTTAAGCACACCTTTACCTGAAGGCACCCCACAGGGCCAGCAACAATCTCTACAACAACAGGCCGACAGCAGCAATAAAGTCGCCAGATACAATTTGCCACGCGGCGCCAATACCGGCAATGTCGGCGAAGTCACCCACTTTGGCTATCAAACCGTGCGCGCTGAAGACAAAGCCCAGAAAGTGGCGGAAGTATTCCACTCCGTCGCCAGCAAATACGACATCATGAACGATCTGATGTCCTTTGGTATTCACCGTCTGTGGAAACGTTTTGCCATTAATATGTCAGGCGTGCGTCGTGGCCAGCACGTTCTGGATATCGCTGGCGGTACAGGTGACCTTGCCAAAGTATTTAGCCGTGAAGTCGGTCCAAACGGTCATGTGGTTCTGTCAGACATCAACGAATCCATGCTGAATGTGGGCCGCGACCGTTTGCTAGATGCCGGTTGTACGAATGTGGATTTTGTCTTGGCCAATGCCGAAACACTGGAACCTTTTGCTGACAACAGTTTCGACTTGGTAACCATCAGTTTTGGTCTGCGCAATGTCACCGATAAGGATGCCGCATTACAAGCCATGTACCGTGTGTTGAAACCAGGTGGCCGCCTGTTAATTCTTGAATTCTCAAAACCGGTATTTGAGCCATTCTCTAAACTGTATGACCTGTATTCATTCACGGCACTGCCATTGATGGGTAAACTGGTTGCCGGCGATTCCGAGAGTTATAAATACCTGGCTGAATCCATTCGTATGCACCCAGATCAGCGAACGCTGAAAGGCATGATGGAAAATGCCGGCTTCCAAAACTGTGATTATCATAACCTCACAGCCGGTATTGTTGCTGTACACCGTGGCTTTAAACTCTAAAGAGGTCAATGCTGATGTGGTCGATTCTGGCACTCGGCGCAGCAGAACGCCTGCTGCACCATGTGATTGATCTCGATGCGGTAACCCGGATCCAGCTCAATCAGCTGCAAGGTAAGATGTTGCGAGTCGTGATCGGGTCGCCACAGCTCTCGGTGGACGTGTTTTTTGATGAAAATCAGGTCCGTCTGGAACCTACGGTGACCGGACAGGCTGAGACTTCTTCTATTTTTGAGCAGCGTCCGTTTGATGCGCGATCCAGTATCAGCGAAGCCACGGCAACACTGCAGGTGGCCAATGTAGTTGAACTGCTGAAGTTACTGCTGTCTGACAGTGACCAGATCGGCAATATTCCCCTGCAGGGAGATTATCATCTGCTGCAGGATATCCAGCGTATTCTGCACCAAGCCGAACCGGATCTGGCTGCGCATCTGACGCCATGGATCGGCCCAAGCCTGGCGCATGAGCTGGGTAAAATCCAGCTGGCTTCCCAACAGCTCAAACGCAGTCTGCAAAGCCAGCTGTTCTTTGCTGAAGATGCCTTAAAAGAAGACAGTGGTCTGTTTGCTGCACGCTGGCAAATGGATGACCTGCAGCAACAGACCCGGCAGTTCAACCAGAATCTTGACCGTCTGGAAGCCAAACTCCAGCAACTCTTTAACCAGCTTTCTTCTACTCCCTAAACCAGGTGATTTTTTCTATGATTCCGCATGTTTCACGTTTACTCGAACTTTGGCGTATCGCAGCGCATTACAGACTCGACACGTTGGTTCCTGCGGAAGAAGTCCCGGTCAAAGCTCGTCCAGCGCTCAGTCTGATCCGTTTACATCCCGCAGCCTGGCACAGCCGCGAACGTAAAAATCCCCTCAAGCTGAAACAAGCCTTGGAGGACATGGGACCTCTCGCGATCAAACTCGGACAATTACTCTCGACCCGGCGTGACCTGATCCCACCTGAGATTCTGCAACAGCTAACCCTGCTGCAAGACCGGGTCAAACCGTTTTCCGCAGAGCTGGCTAAAACCCGAATTCAGCAATCGCTGAAAGCCGATATTAACACCCTGTTTGCCCGCTTTGATGAGCAACCTCTGGCTGCTGCCTCGATTGCACAGGTACATACCGCTGCATTACATGATGGCCGTGAAGTGGTGGTGAAAGTCACGCGTCCACAGATCCGTCAGCAGATTCTGCAGGATTTTGAAATCCTGGCCTGGCTGGGTGACTGGCTGGAAAACCGCATTGAAGCCGCCCGTGCCCTGCATCTCTCCGAAATTATTCAGGACTATCGTCAGATTATTCTGAATGAACTAGACCTGACCCTTGAAGCGGACAATACCCGCCGCATGCGCCATTATTTTACCGGCTCCAGCATGATGTATGTACCTGAAGTCTATATGGACAGTCCGGATGTCATGGTGGCAGAACGGATCAGTGGTGTGCCAATTTCCGATACAGCTACTTTTGACCGTTTGGGCATGGATCGTGCCCAACTGGCTGAAAAAGGCCTGACTATTTTCTTTACTCAAGTCTTCCGCGATAACTTTTTCCATGCCGACATGCATCCGGGCAACGTGTTTGTGGAAACCATCAATCCGCAGAATCCACGTTTTATTGCGCTGGACTGCGCAATTATGGGGGAGCTGTCCAAGCAGGACCAGATGACTGTAGCGCGAATGCTGCTAGCCGTCATGAACAGTAATTTCATGCAGCTGATCCAGATTGTACATCAGGCGGGCTGGATTCCACCCGGAACCGACCAAGATGCTTTAGCGCGTGAAATGCGTCGTACCGTTGGCCCAATGGTGTCCAAACCGATGGATCAGCTGGATTTTGCCGGCATCTTGTTACAGGTGATGGATATTGCACGCCGTTTCCATCTGGAAATTCCACCCCAACTGATGTTGCTGCTCAAAACCTTGGTGCATGTCGAGGGTTTGGGGACAGATCTTTATCCGCAACTGGATATCTGGAAACTGGCCAAGCCGATCCTGACGGACTGGATCAAAGCCAATATGAACCCAGTCAAAAACGTGAAGGAAATTGGTCAGCAGATTCCGGATCTGTTGCTCGGTGCACATGACTTGCCAACATTACTGATCGACAGCCTGAATGGCCTGAAAAATCAATCCGCCTGGCACGACAAACAACTCCGTGAATTGCAAAGTCTGCGTTTGCAAATGCAGCATCAGCAACGTCGCAACTGGATTTTTGGCAGTTTGCTGATGATCCTGTTAACCATTGCAATCATTGCGCCCTGGTATGTGTCTGCCGTACTAATTGTCTTGGCGAGTCTATTGTCTTTGTGGCGAATGATGAAATAAGTTTCATCAATACCAAAAAAGCAAACAACGGATATTTAATACATATTTACAAATATTTAATTGTTTGCTTTTTAACCAAACCTCTGTTAGAAAAAGAAAAGAATAAAAAATAATCCTATTAAGAAAAATATAAGAATTTTGTATTCCTAATAATTATTACAAGGAAGAATAAAATGAAAATAAATAGCAAGTTATCGTCGATAAAAAAGAGGTTCTCATTATCCTTCCCTATCAATTCAAATGATAGCCAATTACCTTTTTTGTTTTTGAAATATTCTTTAATCTTTCCAGCTCTCTTATACGGAAATTCAGCTCTGGCCGCACCAGATGATCTCTTCTTACAAGCACAGAATCTAAATTCTCAGCGAGACACATGGTCCATTCAAGCGAGTGCTGATGGTTTAAATGACACCATTGATATTTTTAATCTACGTGATGAGGATAAAAATCCGAATGGGACTGGAGATTATTTAGGAGGGACTTTTGAAGCTCATTATAATTTAAATTCACAGTTCTCAATTGAAGGAAAATACTGGCATCGTGAGATTGATTATGCCAATGACACCAATAAAATGGACAGTTGGCTCGTAGGTATTCGCTATATACCTGAGGTTTTTTCCAACGATTCCGACACGTTCAGCCTACGTGCCTCAGTATGGGGAAACATTGCGGATGAATTAAAGAAAGACACGCCAACAATCATCAATGATCGTCGTTTTGAGCAAATTCAAGTCAATAATGCTAAGGACTTACAATTGCAGCTGGACGGTATTTTTTCCCACAGAATAAACTCAACCAATCAACTGAATGCTTTCGCTAGTGTTGGCTATAGTAAAGTTGAAGTAGATAGTCTAGATACTCAGCTCAATTACAACGGATGTTTAGCCAGCGTTTCAATTCAATCCAATAATCAATTTACCGGTTCTCTTTCACCACTCTGCCGTAGTTTTGCCATCAGTGGAGATGCATCTGCGTTTGGGCTAGATCTCAATCAGGATCTTAACTATAAAGCCACTTATGCAAGTGCAGGTGGCTCCTGGAACTGGCGTTATCATAAATTTGAAAGCCAACTGGCCTATCAATATCAATATTTATGGCGTCAGGACATTGATGATCGAATTGAAAATTTCGGTACGTCGACCATTAAAGACAATCATCGGATTGGTCTAAAACTTTCTTATGATTTCCTGCCCCGTTTATCCGGATTTATTCAAGCACAATATGTCGAGCATAATTTTATTGGCACGATTCCCTTTCTTTATAATGGTATTACCCTATCACGCTTAGATGATCATTATGGCTATGCCTCCATCGGGCTAAAATTGCATAGTTTTTAAAATTTCACCTCCTTTTCCGCTCACTTTGCCGTACACTATAAAGCTGTTTTTATAGTGTACTTTTTCTTTTGGTGAACCCCACATGAACAATTTGCAATGGCTCGATGAAGTGAAATTTAACGAACAAGGTCTGATCCCTGCCATTGCTCAGCATCATCAAACTGGTCGTATTCTGATGGTGGCGTGGATGAACCGTGAGTCTCTGGCACTTACTGCCGAGAAGAAACAGGCAGTGTATTTCTCCCGCTCACGTCAGAAACTTTGGCATAAAGGTGAAGAATCTGGCCACTTTCAGACCGTGCATGAAATCCGTCTGGATTGCGATGCCGATGTAATTACCCTGCAAGTGGAACAACATGGCGGTATTGCTTGTCATACCGGTCGTGAGTCCTGCTTCTATCGTAAACTCACCGAAAATGGCTGGGAAATTGTCGATGCGCAGATCAAAGATCCTAATCAGATTTATGGTGAAACTGCGAAATCTAACAACCCACATACACAGGCCATGTCCGCATCAAATGCACAATCAGAACAGGTTGAAGTGTTGTCCTACCTGGGTGAAATGATGCAGCAGCGTAAAGTCGCTGATCCAGATAGCTCCTATGTGGCAAAGCTGTATCATAAAGGTCTGAACAAGATCCTGGAAAAAGTCGGCGAAGAAAGCATCGAAGCGATTATTGCTGCCAAAGATTTCGCTGTCGAAGCCAATCAAGACAACAAAAATGACCTGATCTATGAAACCGCCGATTTATGGTTCCATACCATTGTGATGTTGGGACATTTTGATCTCGATCCACAACTGGTGCTGAATGAACTGGCACGCCGCCAAGGTTTATCCGGTCTGGTGGAAAAAGCCAACCGTAGCCATTAATGACCTCAGTGCCGAATCAGGAAAAACCCAAAGCCACCTATGAGCAAGCGATTGCCATCGATAACGCACGTCTGGGCCAATCCTTTAAAGTCATTGCCTATGCCGGCACGGGTAAAACTACCACCCTGCAAATGATCAGCGATGCCATGCCTGAACGGCGTGGCATGTACCTGGCTTTTAACAAGGCGATTGCCAATGAAGCCCAGCAAAAGTTTCACCGTAATGTAGATTGCCGCACCTTCCACTCGCTGGCTTTTCGCAGCGTGCCACGTGGCGTGACCGATAAATTACGCCTGCCACGTTTAAGCCCCAGTTTCCTTGCCAAAGAATATCGCTTGGAACCGATCACTTTACGGCGCCTCATGGGTGGGCGTTACGAAAAATATGTATTGATGCCCAGCCGTCTGGCCAGTCTAGTTGCCAATGCGGTGAGCTTTTTCTGTTCGACCAGCTCGCAATATCCGGCACCCCGTCATATTCAAGCTCCCAGCTGGTTACATCCAGATGATTTAACCCTCTTGCAGCAACACCTCTATCCGGCCGTAGAACGACGCTGGCTGGAGTCGATTGACCCGAACCATCAGGCCGGCATTGGCCATGATATTTATCTGAAACTCTGGGCGCTTTCAGAGCCGAATATCCCGGCTGATTATGTGCTGTTTGATGAAGCGCAAGATGCCGATCCGCTCATGCTAGGCATTTTGTTACGGCAAAAACAGACTCAGGTCATCTATGTCGGTGATGCGCATCAGCAGATTTATGCCTGGCGCGGGGCAATTAACGCCATGCAGCAACTGCCTTTGCCAGAATCCCGCCTCACCACGTCCTTCCGTTTTGGCGATGCGATTGCGGAGGTGGCGAATGCCCTGCTCGGCGGTCTGAATGAAACCGTGCCCTTATTGGGCAATCCGCAGCTCAAGTCCAGCGTGGTCAATAAGCCACATACCAAAATGCGTGATGCTATCCTGTGCCGCACCAATGCACGCGCGATGGAACTGCTGCTTTCCGGACTGGTCAACGGCGATAAAGTCAGCCTGCAGGCCGATCATGTCAAACTGGACCGTTTTGTCGATGCGGCCAGCCTGCTGAAACAGGGCAAACGTGTCACCGATGTCCCGGAACTGGCCTGGTTTAATTCCTGGCATGACGTGCATGAATACTGTGAAACCAATGAAGGCAGTGACATCAAGCCCTTAGTCAAATTGGTCGATGATCACGGCACTGCACCGCTGAAAAAAGCCCTGGCCAAAATCACGCCAATTGAACAGGCGGATTACGTCATTTCTACGGCACACAAGGCCAAAGGATTAGAATGGAACCGGGTTCATCTGGAAGATGATTATCAGTTCAAGCTCAATGGCCTCGACCATAAAATTAGCGATGAAGAACTGCGCTTACTTTACGTGGCGTGCACACGTGCTAAAGTAAGCTTAAATATCCATCATATTTATGACTTGATTCAACAGCTCAGAGTAAAAGCCTCCCCCAGCCTGCGCAAATCGGTAGGCTAAACTTTTGCAGGTGGTCCATGAAGCTTCATTCGATCCGCTTAAAGCATGCCAACCATTTTGCCGATTTACAGGCGAACTTCCATTATCATGACCAGCCGATCACCCTGATTCTCGGTGATCAAGGTGTCGGCAAGACCACATTGCTCAAACACTGCTATCAGGCACTAAGCTGGTTCTCCGCCCGATTGAAAGATGCTCGTGGTGCAGGGGTAATCATGCTGGATCAAGACATCATGCAGACCCGAATCCAATCCAAGATTGACATTCAGGTGCGCATTCCGTCTGAATTGGGTCAATTGCCCGAATCTGCAGACGTCACCGTGCAAGATTCGTCATTATGCAGATGGCAACTGTATAAAACCCTGAATGCGAACTCGTCCGGCCTCAGCAAGGCGGAAACTGCTGAACTGGAACAACTGATCGAACTCTATCAGCAGGCTATCAAACAGGATCCCCTGCAAGGCTTGCCCGTCATTGCCTATTATCCCGCTGAACGTTTCGTCAATGAAGTCAACCTACTCAGCAAAAATAATCCGATGGTGTTTCATGCCAGTTCCGCGTATGAACAGAATGCCATCTCTTTCACGACCTTTGCCCGTTTTTTTGAATGGCTGCGTGAAGTCAGTGATGTCGAAAATGCCCAGACTGCCCAATTGTTGCAGCAGTTTCTGACCCATGCACAGGACAAAAACAGCTCTTTTGATCTGGTACAGGCGCATGCCCAGATCCACAGTCCAGCACTCACCGCCCTAAAAACCACCTTACACACGGTTTTTCCCGAGATTAGCGACTTTTATCTGCAATATCATCCAAAATTGCAGTTAATGGTGCAGTATGAAGGTAAAACCATGCTGTACCAGCAATTGCCCAACACCGTTAAAAACTGGATTGCCCTGATTGGTGATTTGGTACGCCGTCTCTGTCTGCTTAATCCGTTAAGCCTCTATCCTTGTCAGGAAGGGGATGGCATTGTGTTGATTGATCATATTGATGCCCATCTGGACCAAAATCTGAGCCAAGTAATTCTGCAACGTCTGCATCAGGCCTTTCCCCAGTTACAATTGATTGTGACGGGGAATCGGAGTGAACTTTTAGAAGATGCAGCCCGCTACCAATGTCTGCGACTGGAGCATCAAACCTTACACCCTGTGCATTCCCCAGAAACCTGGGCAGCATTCGATCATCTGTATGCCGGTTTGGGGATCAGTACCGACCAACCTGAACCGCTAGAAAGCCTGAAACCGCCTGCGCCTCCCGTTGATCCGGAACAGGTACGTGAACTATTCCAACAATTGACAGTTGAACAGCAATCTGCATTATTGCAACAGCTGCAAGTTGATAGCGATCCAAGCAACCCCGAAACCTCTTTATAATTTTCCAAGACCAATCAATAAAACGGTATAAAATTTACCAATTGATAAACAATAATACTTTAAATAGCATCATCTCACTGAATATTCGACTATTTTACCGGCAATCAAAACAATCATAAGCTATTGATTTTGTTATTTTCATGTAATAAATATAGGGTATTATTAAAAAAAATAGGGTACACTACTCACTTTCCGAATCCGATTTTACAAGTTGCGCAATACAACTTGACGTTTTACTTTTGAACTGATGTGGGTTTTTCTGGATTTGAACTTTGGACTGCTCTTTGCAGACCTTGAAATCCTAAAAAATAAAATTCATCTTTAGGTCAGCCGGCCTAATTCAAGACATGGATACGCGTGTGCTACTGACGATTATTCTTTTACCCCTCATTCTTGGCACTACTCTTGTCTCGTGGCTAAAACGATTGTCGCGCGGGGCCACGGCTGTAGGAGCCATCGGCATCAGCCTGAGCAGTTTTGCCCTGCTCGTCAGCCAGGCCAAGACCATTTTTTCCGGCCAAGCCATTTATGAACATTGGCCCTGGCTGCCGCAATTAGGAATTGATCTCAGCCTGCGTCTGGATGCCTTGGGACTGTTGTTTTCCCTATTGATCACGGGAATTGGTACGCTCATCCTGATTTATGCGTATTTTTATCTCAGTGCAAAAAATTCATTAAGCAAGCTATACCAACTCTTGATGTTGTTCATGGCTGCCATGCTGGGCATTTCGCTCTCCAATAATTTAATCATCTTGCTGGTATTCTGGGAGCTCACCAGTATTTCGTCTTTTTTACTGGTGGGATATTGGAGCAATTACGAAGCCGCACAACGTGGTTCACGTATGGCTCTCACCATTACCGGGATGGGAGGATTGGCATTACTCGGGGGTTTTATTCTGCTTCAGCAAATCACCGGAACCTATCAGATTGACCAGATTCTGGGTATGCGCGACAGTATCCAGCAACACACTCTGTTTGTCCCGGCACTGTTGTTGATTTTACTCGGTGCCTTTACCAAAAGTGCCCAGTTCCCATTCCATTTCTGGCTACCCAATGCCATGGCGGCGCCGACCCCCGTCTCGGCTTATTTACATTCTGCCACCATGGTCAAGGCGGGTATTTTTCTCCTGGCACGCTTGCTGCCAATCTTTGCCGGTGCTGCGCTTTACCATAATCTCGTGACTTTCATCGGGCTATTTACCCTGTGTATCGCCGCATTCTTTGCCATTTTTAAAGAAGATCTGAAAGGTTTGCTGGCGTACTCGACCATCAGCCATTTGGGACTGATCGTGTGTCTTTTAGGCATCGGCTCGCCCCTCGCGGTCGCTGCGGCAATTTTTCACATCATTAACCATGCCACTTTCAAGGCTGCGCTGTTTATGATTGCCGGCATTGTCGATCATGAAACCGAAACTCGAGATTTGCGCAAGCTCAGTGGTATCGGACAGCTGTTACCCTTTACCGCCACATTGACCATGATCACGGCGGCAGCCATGGCCGGGGTGCCATTGACCAATGGTTTTCTATCCAAGGAAATGTTCTTTACTGAACTGCTCACAAGCCTGTCCGGTTATGCCCTCATCGTGTGTGGCATTGTGGCTACACTGGCTGGCATGTTTGCAGTCGCCTATTCAATCCGCCTGGTACATGGCGTATTTTTTGATGGCCCAGTCGGTCATGAGGTTCCGAATAAAACAGCACATGAACCGCCACTGGGCATGCGTGCACCGGTCATTTTCCTCGCCAGCTTATGTATCCTGATCGGGATTTCCCCTGCACTGCTGGTTGAACCGATCATCAACAGCGTGACACGCGCCAGCCTGGCAACCGAGTTTGCCGGCACCCATCTAGCCCTTTGGCATGGGTTTAACCTGCCTTTGCTGATGAGTGGATTGGCACTGATCGGTGGCATTCTGTTTTATTTCAGTCTGGCTAAAGATGGCCGAATTCGTAAAATTGATCTCGATCCGGCATTGGGCCGTTTACAGGGCCGCTGGTTGTTTGATGCCTTTTTACGAAAACTGCTGATCAATGCCATCCGCTTAAAACGCAAGACCGAAACCGGCTCTCTGCAAAATTATCTGCTCTGGATCATCATGTTTAGTATCGCGGTGGTGGCAACCCCGCTGATCGGCCAGAACCTGATGACCGGTAGCCGCGAGTTGAGCCATGCTCCTTGGGCTGCGGTGGTGTTATGGCTGATTTTGGCGACCGCCTGTTGGATGATGTTGTGGTTCCACCATGAACGGATCAAAGCGGTACTGATCAGTGGTGCAGTTGGCCTAGTGGTCAGCATGGTATTTATCACCCTCTCAGCGCCGGATCTGGCATTGACTCAGATTACGGTGGATGTGGTCACCACGGTTTTACTGCTGATGAGTTTATCTTTGCTGCCACAGCTTACTCCCTATGAATCCAGCAGCTCCAGACGTTGGCGCGATGCCCTGATTGCTATCCTGTCGGGCGTAGGTATCACCTGGATTACCTGGCTGATCTTGACCCGTGACCACAGTTCCATTTCCTGGTTCTTTATCCAGCAATCTCTGCCTTTGGGTGGGGGTTCCAATGTAGTTAACGTGATTCTGGTGGATTTCCGCGGCTTTGATACCTTCGGTGAAATTACGGTTTTAGGCATCGCAGCGATTGGCACCTTATGTTTAATGGATGGCATGCGTGGTCATGGCACAGTCATCACCCAAGGCTTGACCTACCGTTTTAACCCTTCTCCACTCATGCTGCGTATCACAGCTTCCTGGGTGTTACCGGTCGCTTTGGTCGTCAGTTTGTACATTTTCCTGCGCGGACATAATTATCCTGGCGGGGGCTTTATTGCCGGCCTGGTTACTGCGATGGCCTTAATTATTCAATACATTGCGCTAGGTCAGGATCATGCCGAGCAGTTATTAAAAGCCAAGTCCGGCCGCCTGTATGAAATCTGGATTGGATCGGGTCTCACGATTGCCGGTGCCACCGGGATCGCCGCCTGGTACTGGTCACGGCCGTTCCTGACCAGTGCACATATTTATGTCTCTCCACCACTGGTCGGCGAGATGCATCTGGCCTCGGCCGCGCTGTTCGATGTTGGCGTTTATGTCACGGTGGTCGGTGCCACCATGTTGATGATTTCAGTACTGGGCGACTCTCGACACTCGACCATGTCGGGCCCGATTGCCAAGGAGTAAACAGATGATCAGTTTGGAATTACTACTCGCCTCTGGCATTGGTTTACTGACAGCGACCGGTGTGTATCTGCTGTTACGTGCCAGAACCTTTGCCGTAGTGCTCGGTCTCGCGATGATCGGCTATGCGGTCAATTTATTCCTGTTTGCGATGGGACGAGTCCACCTGAATGCACCGGCAATTCTCACCGAAACCAGCCGGGTTACCGATCCACTGCCGCAGGCACTGGTACTAACTGCCATCGTCATCGGCTTTGCCACCACGGCATTTATTGTGCAGCTTGCCCTGCGTAGCCGCTATGAATCTGGTACCGATCATGTCGATGCCAAAGAGGAATTCCCGATGTACGATCCGCGTGAGGATGAGCCTTGATGTCTGCGTTACTCGATTTTTGGCAGCTGCACACGCCGCTGCTCAGCATCCTGATTCCGGCGTTCACCGGTTTTTTCCTGTTGTTGCTGGGCAATCCGGGTTCTGGATCACTGGCACAGGACTGGCGTCAACCCTGGCGTCGGGGTATCAGCTTCTTTTCAGCCTTCGCAGGACTGGCCACCGCGATCAGCTATTTGATCTATGCCAGTGCTGGCGCAATCACGGTTTATCAGCTCAGTGAATGGTCTGCCCCATTTGGCATTGTCTTGGTATTGGATCGATTGTCCGCTTTCATGCTGGTCTTGACTTATGCACTGGCTTTGCCGGTACTCTGGTATGCCTGCCAGCAGTGGGATTTACGTGGACGCTATTTCCACGCCATGTTTCACTTTTTATTGATGGGACTATGTGGTGCCTTCCTGACGGGGGACCTGTTTAACCTATTTGTGTTTTTTGAAATTCTACTGATGGCCTCCTATGTGCTGCTACTACATGGCCAAGGCAAGGCACGATTCCAGCTCGGCGTACATTATGTCACCATTAACCTGCTGGCCTCTGCACTGTTCCTGATCGGCCTGGGACTGATTTATGCCAGTGTCGGCAGCCTGAATATGGCCGATGTTTCAAGGCTGTTACCGACGCTGGCTGAAGATGAGCACAAATTGGCCGTGGCAGGCGGTTTATTGCTGTTTGTGGTTTTTGGCATCAAGGCGGCGATGCTGCCTGTGGGTTTTTGGTTACCCAAAACTTATGCAGTTGCCACCACACCGGTCGCTGCGCTGTTTACCATCATGACCAAAGTGGGGATTTATGCGATCTTGCGGGTCAATGCTACCGTATTTGACGACCTGTTTTCACAGGCTGCCCTGCTACGCTGGCTGCTCCCGATTGGCCTGATCACCTCAATTTATGGAGTGATTGCTGCCATGGGGGCAGAACGCTTACGCCGTTTTGTGGGTTTTATGGTGCTTTCATCAATTGGTACATTGCTCATCGCAATCTCGCTGTTCAATACCGCTGCTTGGGCTGCTGCGCTGTATTATCTGGTCCACAGCACCCTGATTGCCACTGTTTTTTATATTTTCTGTGGCTGGGTCACATCACAACGCGGTAAATATAAAGACCATCTGAATGTCGCACCGAAAATGAAACAGCATAAAGTCATGGGGATCTGCTATTTGCTAATTGCCCTGATGATGGCCGGTTTACCGCCATTTAGCGGCTTTTTAGGTAAGGTATTTATCTTGCAGGCCTCTGCGCAACACCCTAATCAGGGCTGGATTATTGGCAGCATTTTACTGGTTAGCCTACTCAGCATGATCGCATTGACACGTGTTGGATTTATCCTTTTCTGGCGCGCGACTATGCCGGAAGACTGCGAGAGCAAAGCAGCTTGTCAAGCCTATCAGGCCTTGCCCGAACAGGCACCTCCAGGCAATGACAAGACGATTTACCTGTTACTCACCGGTTTAATCCTGTATGTGATCTTTGCTGCACCGATCCAGAACTTCACCTTACATACCGCACAACAAATACAAAATAAGATGTTATATCAACAGGCGATTTTGCGTTTGGATGCCCATCGGCAAGTCATCAGTACACAACCCTTTGATCCCGAATATATTCCGGAAACCAAATATGGGGGTGAAGTTGAGGATGCCAATGCACACCTGATTCCGCATGTGATTCATCCTAACACCCTGCAAGGGGAACATATTTCTGACTATAAGCAGCGCCAAATCCAGCATCAGGATCAACAGATCGGTGTGCAGGACGAAGCACAGCTAAAACCGATGGAGCCTTGATCATGCAAAAAATCTCCTTCTGGGAACGCTGCCTGCCCCACCCCTTCGTTTCCGTAATGGTGGGTGCCAGCTGGCTGATGCTGGCGCATAGTCTGGATTTTGGCAATTTGCTAATCGCACTGATTCTGGCACTGCTTTTACCTTATCTGGTTAAACCGTTTATTGCCCGCACACCGCATATCCATTATGGGCGGGCAATCAGACTCACCGGGATCGTGTTATGGGATATTGTGATTGCTAACCTACGTGTGGCCAAACTGGTACTGGGCCCGAGTGATCAGCTTCATCCGAAATGGTTTCGGGTTCCTCTGGCTTCAGAACACGATCAGGTCAACAGTTTATTGGCGATGATCATTACCACCACACCCGGCACAGTTTCAGCAGGAATTGATCAGGAACGTGGGGATATTTTGGTACACGCGCTGAGCACCCAGGATACAGATCTGGAAATTCAGGAGATCAAGCGCCGTTATGAAACGCCCTTGATGCATATTTTTGGGGTGAATCCAAAATCTGGAGATCAATCATGACCATCTTGCCGTACACCTTAGGGATTTGCCTGATTGCGATCACCATTTCCATGTTTTTATGCCTGATCCGACTGATCATGGGACCCTCTGTCGTCGACCGTCTACTGGCACTGGATACGCTGTTTCTGAATGCCACTTGTCTCGTGGTGGTTCTGGGCTTGTACTGGACCACCACCGCAATGTTTGAAGGTGCATTACTGGTCGCAATGCTCGGTTTTGTTTCTACTGCAGCGTTGGCCCGTTATTTCACCACAGGTCATGTGATTGATTAGAGGAAGATGCAATGCAGCTATTCATGGAAATTCTGGTTTCGATCTTTCTGATCATTGGTGCCTTTTTTATGTTGGTCGGTGGTATCGGTATGGTCCGTCTCCCCGATCTGTTTATGCGCCTGCATGCGCCGACCAAATCCAGTACGTTGGGGCTCGGCAGCTTTCTAATCGCTAGCATGGTTTATTGGGGATTTCAGGGACGCTTTGGTTTTGCTGAAATCCTGCTGACTTTACTGGCCTTTATCACCGCACCGGTTTCAGCCAATCTCATGGCACAGGCCGCCCTGCATTTACGCCTACGTGCACTCAGTGGTGAAGTACCTGAAAGTCTGAATCAACGTTTGCCTTGGCAGCGTGATCGTCGCAGCAACATCCGTAAAAGCAAAAAATAATTTTCCAATAGACAGACCAATTCAGAGATACAAAAAAGCCACCGCGAGGGTGGCTTTTTTATTGGAGCTTTTATTCATCATCTTTTTTGCTGTCATCAGCTGCAGGTAAATCCTTCACTGCTTCAGCAATCAGACCAAACATGTAGTTACCGTAGGCATTGGTTTTGTCGTAATGGAAACGTAAACGTGGGGTCACGCGTGTTTTAATTCGACGGCTCAATTCCTGACGCAAGAAACCGGAGGCCTTATTCAGGACATCCAAGGTTTCTTTGTGTGCAGCTTCGTTCTGGTCATCGCTCAGTTCGCGTCCCATTACGGTTACATACACATCGGCATAACCCAAGTCTGGACTCACCTTCACCGCTGAGATGGTCACAAGACCACCTAAGCGTGGATCTTTCAGCTCCTGACGGATCAGCTCGGACAACTCGCGTTGTACGCTATCCGCCATGCGCTTTAAGCGTTGGCTACCCGCCATTAAAGACTCCGTTTAATCAATTGGACATCATATACTTCGATCTTGTCGTGTACTTTGATGTCTTTATAACCTTTCACGGCAAGACCACATTCCATACCGGCGCGAACTTCTTCCACCACGTCTTTATAACGACGTAGAGATTCAAGTTCACCCTGGAATACCACCACGTCATCACGTAATACACGAATCGGTTTGTTACGGTGCAACATCCCTTCAAGTACCATACAGCCCGCAGCCGCACCGAACTTGCTTGAGTGGAACACTTCACGCACTTCGGCAATACCCAGAATCGTTTCGCGATGCTCAGGGGCAAGCTTACCGCTCATAGCCGCTTTCACGTCATCGATCAATTCATAGATGATGCTGTAGTAACGGATATCGATACCATCAGCATCCGCTTTTTGACGTGCAGTTGTATCGGCACGCACGTTAAAGCCAAGAAGTACGGCTTCTGAAGATTCTGCAAGGGTTACATCAGACTCGGTGATCGCACCGACGCCTGAACCAATCACACGTACTTTTACTTCATCGGTTGCAAGGTCAGCAAGCGCAACATGCAAGGCTTCCAATGTACCGCGTACATCGGTTTTCAGCACCACATTCACCACAGGCACATCTTTTTTGCCCATAGATGACATGATGTTTTCAAGACGCATCGCACTTTGACGCTCAAGACGTTTTTCACGTTCACGCGCCATACGAGCATCTGCCACTTCACGCGCTTTTTTCTCGTCGTTCACAACCAGAACTTCGTCACCTGCCATTGGCGCTTCAGGAAGACCCAGAATTTCCACTGGAATTGAAGGACCGGCTGATTGAATACGTTTACCGTATTCATCCACCATCGCACGCACACGACCATAAGATGAACCAGCAAGTACAAGATCACCCACGTTCAAGGTACCGTTTTGTACCAAGATTGAAGTCACCGCACCACGTTCTTTATCCACACGCGCTTCAATAACCACACCTTGTGCAGCACCTTCAGCAGAAGCCTGTAGCTCCATCAATTCAGCTTGGATCAGGATCAAGTCCAGTAATTCATCAATCCCTTGACCTGAGTGTGCAGAAACCATTGCCACTGGAACGTCACCGCCCCATTGTTCAGGTACAATTTCTTTCGTAGTCAATTCATTCAATACGCGATCTGGATCAGCAGATTCCTTATCCATTTTGTTGATCGCAACAATAATTGGTGTACCTGCAGCACGAGCGTGATCAATCGCTTCAGCCGTTTGAGGCATTACACCATCATCTGCCGCAACCACGAGAACCACGATATCTGTCGCTTTGGCACCACGTGAACGCATTGCTGTAAACGCTGCGTGTCCAGGAGTGTCCAAGAAAGTAATCATGCCTTTCTCGGTTTCCACATGGTAAGCACCGATATGCTGGGTAATACCACCCGCTTCACCCGCTGCTACTTTGGTACGACGGATACGATCCAGCAATGAAGTCTTACCATGGTCAACGTGACCCATGATCGTTACCACTGGTGCACGATTGGTCAATTCACCACGTTCCTGCTCTGCCTGCTCAAGCAAGTTGTCTTCTGCAGCTGTATCAGACACAAGAACCGGATTATGGCCCATTTCTTCAACTACAAGTGCAGCAGTATCTTGGTCAATCGCCTGGTTTTGAGTAACAAGCTCACCCATTTTCATGAGGGTCTTGATCACTTCACGCACTTTCACAGCCATTTTCTGTGCAAGATCGCCAACGACAATCGTTGAACCGATTTCAACATCATAAATTTGTTTTTTAACCGGTTTTTCGAAAGCATGCTTATTGGCTTGACTCGATTTCAAACCACGTTTGTTATGGTTTGAACTGAAGTTTTGCTCTTCCTGACCACGACGGCCGCCTTTTTTCGCAGCACGCGGGTTGGCAGAACCGCCACCACGTTTGATCTCACGGTCTTCTTGTTTGAAAGAATCTTCATACGCCTGGCCAACAAGACCCGCTGCCAAAGGCGAATCATCAATCACGCGGATCGTGGTCGTCGCATCATCAGCAGAATATTTGGACGCCATCTGACGCATTTGTTCAAGCGTCCGCTGTTGTGCTTCTTCAGCAGCCTTACGACGTGCTGCTTCTTCAGCTGCTTTAAGCTGAGCCGCTTGTTCTTCACGCGCTTTACGCTGTTCTGGGGTTTCGCTTGGCTTAACCACTGGCTTCGCCGGCGTTTTGCGCTTCACAACCACTTCTGCTTTTGCAGTGGTTTTTGCTGCACTTTCTTGTTTTGCAGCTGCACGCATTGCATCTAAAGTTGCTTTGGCTTTGTTTTCACCTTGCTGGCTTTGTGCCTGTGCTTCTTCACGCGCTTTTTGCTCAGGGTTATGGCGAGCAATCATATCAGCACGTGCTTGTTCTGCTGCCTGTGCTTTAGCGCGCGCTTCAGCAGCAATCTGTTCTGGGTTTGGCTTGGTAAATGTATGCTTCTTACGAACTTCTACATTAATTGTTTTAGCCTTACCTGAAGTACTGGCAACTTTCGCCGTACTGGTGGTTTTACGTTTCAACGTGATTTTTCCTGCGTTACCATTGTCTTGGCCATGAACTTTCTTCAAATAGCCGACAAGGGTATCTTGTTGTTCGGTGGAAATAATGTCATCAGCTGTACGTTGTGGCAATCCTGCATCGCGAACCTGTTCCAGGAGCTTTTCAACAGGACGTCCCACACTGAGAGCCAACTCTTTAATCGACTTGTCCGTCATTTATTACCTCCTAGTTAGTTAAACCATGATTCGCGTGCTTTCATGATCAGTTGACCTGCTTTTTCTGCATCAAGCCCTTCGATATCTGAAATATCATCAGTTGCCTGATCCGCAAGATCATCCAGGGTGACCACACCACGAGCAGCGAGTGCATAGGCAATCTCTTTGGTCATGCCTTCCATATTTAACAATTCAGCACTTGGGTCCTGAATGTTTTCTTGTTGCTGTAATGCATCAGCCAACGCAACTTCTTTGGCACGGCTTTGCAACAACTCAACTGTTTCTGCATCTAATTCGATTTCGTCGAATGTTTCGACAGGAACATAAGCCACTTCTTCAAGTGACGTAAAGCCCATTTCAACCAACGCCATCGCTAGATCTTCATCAATATCTAGACGTGAAACAAACATGTCGAGATATTGCTGTGCTTCATTTTGCTGACGTGCACGGTATTCATCTTCAAGCATCATGTCGAGCTTGTAACCGGTCAATTCTGAAGCCAAACGCACGTTTTGACCCTGAGAACCGATGGCACGAGCCAACTGGTCACTCGCAGCAAAGATGATGTCCGCCGTTTTCGCATCTTCATCAATGACGATACCGGATACATCTGCTGGCTCAAGTGCACTTGCGATGTATTGTGCTGGGTCATCTGACCACACCACCACATCAATACGCTCACCATTGAGCTCTTGCTGTACTGCCTGAATACGCGTACCACGCATACCAATACATGCACCGACTGGATCAATACGGTGATCATTGGTTTTCACCGCAATTTTAGCACGGACACCTGGCTGACGTGCAGCGGCCTTGATCTCAATAATTTCTTCAGAAATTTCAGGAATTTCTTTTTTCATCAAGGCAATTAACATTTCCGGCTTAGCACGCGACAACAATAATTGCGCACCACGTCCTTCACGGTTCACGCTATACAAAATGGCATTAACGCGCTGTTTTGGACGCAGAATTTCTTTTGGAATCATTTCTTCACGCGCCAAATACGCTTCCGCATTGTCGCCAAGATCAATAATGAAACCATCTTTGGTCTGTTTCTTCACTTCACCGTAGATCAGCTCGCCGACTTTTGATTCATAGGCATCTGCAATCAGTGCACGCTCTGCTTCACGGATTTTCTGTACAATGACTTGCTTGGCAATTTGCGCGGCAATACGGCCGAACTCGATAGATTCCACTTCGAGTTCACGGATATCACCAATCGACCATTTTGACGGATCGACGTCAGAAATCGCATCCTGGCAGGCTGGCATTTCATGATCTTCATCTGCCACCACTTCCCATTGACGGAAAGTACGGTAATCACCGGTTTTACGATCAATTTCTACACGTAAACGTGCTTCTTCAGAGTGCGTGCCTTCATAGAATTTCTTCTTGGTCGCAGCTACGAGTGCCTGCTCAAGTGCCTCGAAAATCGCTTCACGACTAACACCTTTTTCATTACTAACCGTTTCTACAACGGTAAGAATTTCACGGCCCATAAGTCACCTATAGATTCTTATAAATTGAATTAATTTAGTCCTGATAGATCAAGTTTGCTTTATCGATATTATGACTGTCGATTTCAAGCACATGCTGACCATCCACTTCAACCTGAATGGTTTCATGTTCAAGATCTACCGCAAGCAACTTGGCCTGGAACTTACGACGGTTATCTACAGCACTGATCAGACGCAACGCAACAGTTTGTCCGATATAAGCTGGTAATTGTGCAAGTTGAAAAAATGGACGATCCCATCCAGGAGAAGACACTTCTAATGCATACTCACCGGAGATCGGATCATGAACATCGAGGATCGCACCCACTTGCTGGGTCACACGCACACAATCCTGTACTCCGATACCACGGCCTTGTTCAAGTTCACCATCTTCATTGATGACCGGCTCGGCATTTTCGTCAACGTCTTTATCAATATAAATACGCAACAAAGAGCGTTTTCCTTGTGGGATAAATTCGATGCCCCACAGCTCGACATTACAGGCTTGTACCGCAGGTGCAATTAAATCTTGGAGTGCTTGAGTTTTGTTTGATAGCTTCATTTACTCTCGTCATCTTGTGCGATTCAATCGGTCTTTTGACCGACACAGACTACTATAGTGAAGCATGACTATTTGACCAATTGATGTCGACACTACACGATAGCCAATAAAAAAGGGCGTTAATCGCCCCTATATTTTACACAGAAAACCAAAGTCCACTGTGCAAAAAGGCCCACCTATTTGTGAGCCTCTTTAGAAACTTGGTAGCGGGAGCTGGATTTGAACCAACGACCTTCGGGTTATGAGCCCGACGAGCTACCAGACTGCTCCATCCCGCATCAA